>CAIQLE010000385.1 GCA_903872555.1 uncultured bacterium | reverse complement strand
CTCACTGGGATGCCTATGCACGCGGAACTATGCTCGGGCTGACGCGCGGTACCAAAGCCGCACATATTGCTCGTGCTGCTCTTGAAGGCATTGCGTTTCAGACCGCTGATGTTTTGACGGCGATGCAAAAGGATTCTGCTACTCCCCTGCGGGAGCTAAGAGTGGATGGCGGTGCGGCGCGGAATAATTTACTGATGCAATTTCAGGCCGATATTCTTGGTGTACCCGTGGTCAGGCCCGAGGTTACTGAGACTACGGCACTGGGTGCTGCCTACCTCGCGGGACTAGGTGTCGGGTTCTGGAAAGATCAGGAAGAAATTGCTGCGCAATGGCATATGGAGCGACGCTTTGAGCCACAGATGACGCCTGCTGAACGGCATGCAAGACTCGATGTATGGCAGAAGGCTATCTCACGTGCAGCGCACTGGGCCGACAGTGATTAATGCTGATGTTTACTAATGGCGCTCTGAAAAGCAAAAAAGCAGCCTGGGCTGCTTTTTTTGTTTGATGCTGATGACTTATCGCTTGTGATGCAATTTTTGGATTGCAGCGAGCTGAGCAATCGCAATCGCAAACTCAGCCTGTGCCACCGCATAATCCACGTCGGACTCACGATTGAGCATGGCTTCTTCTGCCATTTTCTTGACTTCGTTTGCTTTTGCTTCATCCAGATCTTTACCACGAATCGCTGTATCTGCAAGTACAGTGACAGCGTTCGGTTGTACCTCAAGGATGCCGCCTGCTACGAATACAAACTCTTCTTCTGTGCTGTCAGCCAGCTTGATGCGCACAGCGCCTGGCTTGATACGGGTGATCAGTGGGGTGTGCTTAGGATAAATACCCAACTCACCTGCCTCACCCGGCAGCACGACGAACTCTGCCGGACCCGAGAAGATAGATTCTTCTGCGGAGACGACGTCCACCTGGATTGTGTGTGCCATAAAAAACCTTTATCGGTAAATCGAACAGCGTATTGCAAGGAAGGCCGGTCCGGTAGAGTCCAGACCGGCTTAATCCTTATTGCATCTTCTTCGCTTTTTCGATGGCTTCATCGATGGTGCCGACCATGTAGAACGCCTGCTCTGGCAGGTGATCCAGTTCGCCGGAAGCGATCATCTTGAAGCCCTTGATGGTTTCTTTCAGCGGGACATATTTGCCTGGCGCGCCGGTAAAGACTTCAGCGACGTGGAAAGGCTGCGACAGGAAACGCTGCATCTTACGAGCGCGCGCTACGAGCAGCTTGTCTTCCGGTGCCAGTTCGTCCATGCCCAGAATCGCGATGATGTCACGCAGTTCTTTGTAGCGCTGCAGCGTGCCCTGTACTGCACGGGCCGTGTCGTAGTGCTCAGGACCGACCACGTTTGGATCAAGCTGACGTGAGGTCGAATCCAGTGGATCAACCGCTGGATAGATACCAAGCGCAGCGATGTCACGCGACAGCACAACGGTGGAATCCAGGTGCGCAAAGGTGGTTGCAGGCGATGGATCGGTCAAGTCATCGGCTGGCACGTAGACGGCCTGAATCGATGTGATCGAACCGGTCTTGGTGGACGTAATACGTTCCTGCAGACGGCCCATTTCTTCCGCCAGCGTAGGCTGATAACCCACAGCTGAAGGCATACGACCCAGCAGCGCGGACACTTCGGTACCGGCCAGTGTGTAACGATAGATATTGTCGACGAAGAACAGCACGTCACGACCTTCGTCACGGAAGGATTCAGCGATGGTCAGACCTGTCAGCGCAACGCGCAGACGATTGCCTGGTGGTTCATTCATCTGACCGTAAACCATGGCCACTTTGGACTTGGTGAAGTCTTCGGTGTTCACAACGCCGGCTTCAATCATCTCGTGGTAAAAATCGTTACCCTCACGAGTACGCTCACCCACACCAGCAAACACGGACAGACCCGAGTGTGCTTTAGCGATGTTGTTGATCAGTTCCATCATGTTCACGGTCTTGCCCACACCCGCGCCACCAAACAGACCGACTTTACCGCCTTTAGCAAAGGGGCAAACCAGGTCAATCACTTTGATGCCGGTTTCGAGCAGCTCCTGCGAAGGCGACAGCTCATCATAAGCAGGTGCTGCGCGGTGAATCGACGCATGCTTGTCTGCTTTGACAGGACCGACTTCATCAATAGGATTGCCGAGCACGTCCATGATGCGGCCCAGTGTGCCCATACCGACTGGCACATTGATAGGAGCACCGGTGTTCTTGATGATCATGCCGCGACGCAGGCCGTCCGAAGTACCCAGCGCAATGGTGCGCACGATACCGTCGCCCAGCTGCTGCTGAACTTCGAGAGTCAGCGCAGAGCCATCCATTTTCAATGCATCGTAAATCTTGGGCATCGCGTTGCGGGGAAACTCAACGTCAACCACAGCACCGATACACTGAACGATTTTGCCATCAGCCATTTTCGTTCCTTCAAATAAAAATATTGGAATTCGTTTTAAATAGTCTTATCAATCAGACGGCAGCAGCGCCGGCCACGATCTCGGACAGCTCTTTCGTAATGGCAGCCTGGCGGGTCTTGTTATAGATCAGCTTAAGTTCACCAATTACATTGCCTGCGTTATCTGATGCTGACTTCATCGCCACCATACGGGCTGACTGTTCTGAGGCCATGTTCTCGACCACTGCCTGATAGACGAGTGCTTCGACATAACGAAGCAGCAATTCATCGATCACTGATTTTGCATCTGGCTCATAGAGGTAATCCCATGAATACGAATGCACAGGCTCCATCTTGTCCGCCGTCAGCGGCAGCAATTGGTCAATCACTGGTTCCTGCTTCATGGTGTTGACGAAGCGGGTGTAACAGATATAAACCCCGTCCAGCTCTTCGTTGTCATACTTATCCAGCATGACCTTCACCGGGCCGATCAACTGTTCCAGATGTGGCGTGTCACCGAAGTTGACGCACTGAGCAATCACAGGAGCGCCGATACGGTTCATAAAACCATTGCCCTTGTTACCGATCGCAACCACTTCCACCTTGTTGTCAGCGGCCTCAAACTCTTTCATCCGGTTCGTCACCTGACGCAAGATGTTGGTGTTCAGGCCGCCGCACAGACCCTTGTCCGTCGTAATGACAATCAGGCCT
>CAIQLE010000384.1 GCA_903872555.1 uncultured bacterium | reverse complement strand
GGCCAGATTCTGGAAGAAGGCATCTCCGAAGCCGGCGCGATTTCATCCTGGACTGCTGCTGCAACCAGCTACGCTGTGCATGGTTTGCCCATGCTGCCCTTCTACATTTATTACTCCATGTTTGGTTTCCAGCGCATAGGCGATCTGATCTGGGCCGCTGCTGACCAGCGCTCACGCGGCTTCCTGATCGGCGCCACCTCGGGCCGCACCACACTCGGTGGCGAAGGTCTGCAGCATCAGGATGGCAGCAGTCATCTGGTGTCGGCATCGGTGCCGAACTGCGTGTCCTATGATCCTGCGTATGCGTATGAGCTGGCGGTGATCGTTGATGAGGGCATGCGCCGTATGTTGCAGCAGAATGAAGACGTGTTCTATTACATCACCGTCACCAACGAGAACGAAGCACAGCCCAGCATGCCAGTCAATGCAAGCGAGGGCATCCTGCGCGGCATGCACTGCGTACAGCCTAACAATAGTGCGCAGGTGCGCCTGCTTGGCGCCGGTCCGCTGCTGAAAGAAGCGCAGGCTGCCGCTCTGCTGCTCAAACATAGCTTTGACGTGCAGGCCGAGGTCTGGAGCGTAACCAGCTACTCTGAACTGGCACGTGATGGCATCACCTGTGAACGAGAGCGCCGCATGCAGCACTCGGATACACAAGCCTGGATCACGCAGCAACTGCAAGGATCGGATGCGCCCGTAATCGCCGTCTCTGATTATGTGCGTGCAGTGCCTGAGAGCGTGCGCGCTTTCGTACCCGCACGCTACGTCACACTAGGCACGGATGGTTTTGGTCGCAGTGACACACGCGCTGCGCTGCGTGATTTCTTTGAGGTTGATGCAAAATGGATCGCCTATGCCGCGCTGACCGAGCTGTATGCGAACGAAAAAAATGCAGACCAGATGCGAGAGTTCGCCGACCAGCTGAAGCTGAATATGGATAAGCCTCAGGCCAGCACGGTCTGAGCTGCACTATGCAGAGTGGCTTCTCGATGACGGCATAGTTCATTCGTCCGCAATCCAGGGCGGTTCGGCCGCATGAATTGCGTCCAGCGCCCTGACGCAACTCAATTTTCGATATCACTTATCGGTGAGAAAAAATAAGCAATCATCAATGTCATTGCTATGGATTACGCAAGACAAGCATAGCGTAATGCATATTTACAAGCTAGAAGTCCAATGCCCTGCTTTATCTTGCAGCACGACATCAACCTGCCAGCGGCGCGCCACAGATAAGACCTGCTCAGGTGGCAAGCTGAAAAATACTTTAGTTAGTGCATCGGCCAGCGTACATGAGGGAGCAAGCACCGTCACCGACGACCAATAAGTCGGCGAATAGCCTGTGTGCGGATCCATGATGTGATGATGACGGTGATCTGCGCTGAAGACTGTATGCGCATCCGATGAAGTAGCGATCGCACGTCCATCGGATACCAGCAGCGGCGGTGTTTCGTTTCCCCTGCCAGCGGCATTTTCGATGCCCAAGGTCCACGTGCGATTGTGCGGCGCATGACCGAGTAGTGAAGTCTCTCCCGTGTCAATCAGTGCATGCCGTATCCCATGCGCCTGCAAGACTGTGCGCACCAGATCGGATGCATAGCCTTGAGCAATACCATTCAGCGACAGCTGCATACCTGGCTGATTCATTCGTATCAATTCCGGCGTCACCTCAATTGCGCGCCAGTTCACCCTTAGCCGCGTCCTGTCGATTGCGCGCTGCGATGGCAGCTCACCCTGCTCGCTCGCGCGTGACCATAGCTGCCACAAGGGCTGCATGCTGACATCAAAAGCACCCACGCTGGCCGCAGAAACTTTGCGCGCCGTATTAAGCACTGCAAGCATATGTGCATCCGGCTTATACAACTGCCCTTGCGCATTTAGGCGGGACAGCGCGGTGTCGGGGTTGAATAAACTCATCTGCCTTTCTACTTGCCGGATAGCGGTCACAGCAGCATTTAATGCTGCATCAAGCTGCGCCGCATCGGTATGACCCGCTTTCAGCCACAGAGTGGTGCCGAAACCGATCAGTGCGCGCTCGCGCCAGATCAAGGCAGGTGCTGAGTTAGCCCATAGCTGAGCCGACACACCCGACCCGAGTAAGCCTAAAGCCCAGCGCAGACATTGACGACGCTGCATCATGCTGCCTCCTCAATCGGCCGTATCGCAATCACGGACCTGAAAGGCTTATTTTGTTGTATCAGCGGCAGGCAGCGCTGTTCGTCCTGATAAATCGAGACGCAATCCAAGCACTGAAAACATTCACGATAATTGATCTTGCCTGAGGGTTCTATCGCCTGATATTCACAACGATGCCGGCAAGACTGGCAAGGCGTGCCGCACTCGCTGCGGCGTGCTATCCATGGCCACAAGCGCAGAACATTCATCGTTGCCAGCGCAGCACCCAGAGGGCAGATGTAGCGGCAATAGCCGCGATAAACAAAGACCGTGAGCGCGAGGCAAGCACCAGCCCACAGCACAAATGGCCAGGAACGCATGAAGTACAGGCTGATGGCAGTCTTGAAAGGCTCGATCTCCACCGCCCAGCTGGAAAAGGCCGGTGCGATGTAGAGCGAGCCAATGATGGTAGCCAGCACAGCGTATTTAATCCACTTCAGTTTGGCATCCATTGCAGCGCGTATCCTGCGCTGCCGTATCCCGATTGCATTCGACAGCAGGCTGATCAATTCCTGCAATGCGCCGAAAGGACACAACCAGCCGCAAAAGGTACCGCGCCCCCAGACCAGCAATGAAGCGCCTACGAAGAGCCAGAGAATGACTGTCATCGGATCATTCATCAGAAAGCTCAGATCATCGCCACTGGCAAGCGCTTCGATGGCCGCGGTGATGTTGACGATGGTCAGCTGGCCTTGCGCAAACCAGCCCATGAAACCGAGCGTGAAAATCAGATACAGCGTGCGCAGTACGCGCAGGCGTTTGGCATTCACGCTGAAACGCTTTTGCGCAAACAGCGCAATGGTCAGTATCAACAAACCGGCCAGCAGTGTCGCAATCTCGAACCGGCGTGCTTTCCATTCATTGATCCACTCAGACTCCTCGTCTTGCAAATTGGCGAGCAGCTGAGCATTCATGAGTCTGGCTTGTGGCGGCGCAGATTGTTGTGATGGTTCTGCGGCTGTCTCTTCTGCACCGGAGGCAGCTGTGGCCTTCTGGTCCGAGGTCGCTGCGTTCTTTGTTTCAGGCACTTCCTCAGGCGCTTCCCATGGTGTCTCAGCCTTCACTTCCTTATCAGCGGCGGTGGCTTCAACGACAACTATATGATCGAGCTTGAGTTTAGCGATGGCGACGTTCGCAGCTGCTGTCATGATCGTGCGTGAGATCGCCTTGGCCGAGGTAGTTCCCGTATTTACACCCTGCAGAAAGGC
>CAIQLE010000383.1 GCA_903872555.1 uncultured bacterium | reverse complement strand
CCTGCCCTGCGTAAAAATCATCCTTGATTGGTTTCGTCTCAGTGACATTTTCGAAGGCGATCGAAAATTTCCTTTGGAAAATGAATTGGATACCCTAAGCGGTGGTCAGCTGATATTGCTGGCAAAAGCCGGATACATATTCAGGCCCGGCTTTCTTCCTTTAGATAATGACGATCAAACATTCATCGAATTACAGGATATTATTTTTGGTGAAAATTTAAACCAAAGCCCTTGGCAAAAATTATTTGATGAATACGAGATTACTCATGCCAGAGTTTTTGAAGCTATCAGCAAATGCGTGGTCATGAATGACAATGGTACTTGCGATAAATTGCTTACGAGGGCGGAATTAATTTTGTATGGGTTCAGGCCTGCGCTGGCAAAATCCCTGACTAAAATTTTTGTTCTGTCTTCGAATGGAAGAGAATTGGATGCAGACCATCCCGCCTATCTGTCGCCGGCGCAGGGTGGATTTTTTTTCATTGCACTGATTAATGAATTGCAGATGGCTACGGAGCTCATGGATAGCGGCGATGCCTTGATGAAAAATCAGATCGATGTATTGACCATGCAGGCGCAAAAGCAATTGAAGATAAACGATGACGACACCAGAAGTTTTTTTAATTTATTTATGAGGTATGTATCAAAAGATTTTTTTCTTGATGTTGAGCGCTTGTTCAGGATCATACAAAATATTTCTGGATTGCCGAGGCCAGTCATACTGCAGATCAGTGAGGGATTGCTGCGCGCCATACAGCTTAGTAAGGACATGCCTGTTCCTAATTTTTATAAACCTGGCATGACGCTGGGTGAGGCGCAAGTCATATTGCAGGCGGAGCGTATGACTCACGTGCTGCGTGTTTTTCCTATTGAGTTATCAGCTGGACTGAACTCCACAGCATATATGGCTGAGATCACTGAAGTCAGTGGTCATTTTGGTCAGGAATTTATCGTATACGCCGGCATGGCTGTCAATCTGGTCCTGCATCACTGTTTACAGTTGCAGCGGAGTGGGGACGCTTTAACGCAAAGCATCGTGAAGGCATGGCAGGCCTCAGAATTTTATGAATCAGGTCCTGATAACGATGATGACACTGAGGATGAGGCATCCATTGAAGAGGATGAGGACGAAAATGACAGCTATAGCGACAACAGCGACAACAGCGACTATAGCGATACGGCATCCGCTCCGGAGTCTTCGGATACAGCCTGAAGCTGGTAAATCCTGCTCAGTTCCCTGAGCTGCGGGGCGTGTCCCGCCCCGCACAAAAAATTTCATCATTCCATCCAAAGCTTTTCAGGCGAATTCCCTGCGAATTCGCCGTTATGGTGCCGGCCCTTTCGTTACACTAGAGCCCTTTGTCTCAGCGCCGCTTTTTCTCAGTGCGGCCATTCAGGAAAAACACCATGAACGCCCCGACCGAACCGGTATTTGCATTGGCCCGCCAGCAGGAAGTGGTGGCGGCATTGCGTGCAGTCCTTCCTGCACAGGCCGTGCTTTACAACGAAGAAGACACCCGCCCGTATGAATGCGATGGACTGTCAGCTTACAGACAGCTGCCTATGGTGGTCGTGTTGCCAGAAAATGAAGCTCAGGTGGTGGCCATCCTCAAGACCTGCCTGAAGCTGGCTGTGCAAATCGTTCCGCGCGGTGCGGGTACGGGCCTGTCGGGCGGCGCAACACCCATCGCTGATGGCGTGGTGCTGTCCACTGCCCGCCTTAACCGTATCGTTAAACTGGATCCCTATGCGCGTACTGCGGTGGTTCAGCCGGGAGTACGCAATCTGGCGATTTCTGAGGCTGCCGCTCCGCATGGCCTGTATTACGCCCCCGATCCTTCTTCGCAGATCGCCTGCTCCATAGGTGGCAATGTGGCTGAAAATTCCGGTGGCGTGCACTGCCTGAAATATGGACTGACGGTGCATAACGTGCTGCGCGTGCGCATGGTGACCATAGAAGGCGATGTCGTCGAATTGGGCAATGAGGCGCTGGATGCACCGGGGCTGGATTTGCTGGCCGTGTTTATCGGTTCCGAAGGCATGCTGGGCGTGGTGACTGAAGTGACGGTCAAGCTGGTGCCTAAACCTCAGCAGGCGCGCGTCATCATGGCGTCCTTCGATGATGTGGTCAAAGGCGGCAATGCCGTGGCCAATGTGATTGCTGCTGGCATCATCCCTGCAGGGCTGGAGATGATGGACAAGACCAGCTCGCGCATGGTTGAGCCTTTCGTCAAGGCCGGCTATGACATTGATGCTGAAGCCATACTCTTGTGCGAGTCCGATGGCACACCGGAAGAAGTCGAAGAAGAAATCGCGCGCATGACCGAGGTGATGAAAGCCTCAGGTGCTACCGCAATCGCCGTCTCGTCGAATGAAAATGAACGCATGAAATTCTGGTCCGGCCGCAAAAATGCTTTTCCGGCAGCCGGCCGTATCTCGCCTGACTATTACTGCATGGATGGCACCATCCCGCGCAAGCATCTGGCGAAAGTTTTGCTGGGCATCGCAGAGATGGAAACCACTTACGGCCTGCGCTGCGCGAATGTATTCCATGCCGGCGACGGCAATCTGCATCCCCTGATCCTGTTTGATGCCAACACCCCGGGTGAATTTGACCGTGCCGAAAAATTTGGTGCGGCCATACTTGAACTCTGTGTCGAAGTGGGCGGCACCATCACGGGTGAGCATGGTGTGGGCATAGAAAAAATCAATTCCATGTGCGTGCAATTTTCGGATCAAGAGCGTGAGGCTTTCTTTGCTGTGAAACGCGCCTTCGATACCGCTTTCCTGCTCAATCCGGATAAGGCCATTCCTTCGCTTCATCGTTGCGCTGAATACGGCAAGATGCATGTGCGTCGCGGTGAAATGAAATTTCCAGATTTGCCGCGCTTCTAAAAGAACCGACAGAACCGACAGAATAAATAGAACAGATAGAACAGATAAAACGATGGATCAGGAATTAAACGCATTCAGGGAGCAGATTGCTGCGGCGAGCGCTTCCAAGACAGCCTTGCGCATACGCGGCAACGGCACCAAGGACTGGTATGGGCAAGAGCCGCAGGGCGAGCTGCTCGATACCTCGCGCTACAGCGGCATCATTGCTTATGATCCGACCGAACTCGTCATCACAGCGCGTGCTGGCACGACGCTGCGTGAAATAGGTGCTGCGCTGTCGGCCAACAAACAGATGCTCGCCTTCGAGCCGCCGCGCTTTGACGGCATGGCGACCCTGGGCGGTATCGTTGCCAGTGGCTTGTCCGGTCCGCGCCGTCAGGCCGTTGGTTCAGTGCGTGATTTCGTGCTCGGCACGGTGCTTATGGATGGCAAGGGTGAGGTCTTGCACTTTGGTGGTCAGGTCATGAAGAACGTTGCCGGCTACGATGTGTCGCGCCTGCTGACAGGTTCTATGGGTAGCTTAGGTCTGCTGCTGGAAGTTTCTATCAAAGTTTTGCCACGACCTTTCGCACAACATTCCCTGTTGTTTTCAATGACTCAGGAAGAAGCGCTGCTGCAGCTGAATCAGTGGGGCGGTCAGCCGCTGCCGATTTCCGCATCTTGCTGGTATGACGGTCAGTTGGCTGTACGCCTGTCGGGTGCGCAAGCAGCGGTAGATGCAGCGATCACCAGGATGGGTGGCACGGCATTACCCGATGACTCTACTTTCTGGGACAGCGTGCGCGAACAGGATCACGATTTTTTTGCAGATACTACGCAGGACACAAAGGGTCTGTGGCGTATATCGGTGCCCACCGTCGCTCCGGCACTGCAGCTCTCAGGTGAGCAAATGATTGAGTGGGGCGGTGCGCAGCGCTGGCTAAAGACTACGGCCGAT
>CAIQLE010000382.1 GCA_903872555.1 uncultured bacterium | reverse complement strand
TTTCGTTCAGCTGTCAGACCCCAAGTGTGGCGAGTTTTTACGCGAGTGGGCTTTAGACCCGTCACGCCTGCAGCCCGAAGTCGCCAACAAAGCGCGTGAATGGCTGGAGAGTGACAGCGGCCTGGGTGACTGGGATATCAGCCGTGATGCGCCTTACTTCGGCATTGAAATCCCGGATGCACCGGGCAAATATTTTTATGTCTGGCTGGATGCACCTATAGGCTATCTGGCTTCACTCAAAAATTACTTCAGCAAGACAGGTCGCGACTACGATGCCTTCATGGCTGATCCGGCCACGGAGCAATATCACTTCATAGGCAAGGACATAACCTATTTCCACACCTTGTTCTGGCCGGCGATGCTGCATTTTGCTGGTCTCAAGGTGCCGAACAATATTTTCGTGCATGGCTTTATCACGGTCAGCGGTGAAAAAATGTCGAAGTCACGCGGCACCGGTATTTCGCCACTGCGTTACCTTGATATAGGCATGAACCCTGAATGGCTGCGCTATTACATTGCTGCCAAGCTGAATGCGCATGTTGAAGATGTGGACTTCAATCCTGAAGATTTTGTAGCCCGCGTGAATAGTGACCTGATAGGCAAGTACATCAACATCGCCAGTCGTGCTGCCGGTTTCATCAGCAAGAAATTTGAAGGCAAGCTGAGCATGGCGTGGGCTACTGAGAATGACAGTTTCCTCTCAGACCTGCGCGCTGCCGGCACTGAGATCGCCGCATTGTATGAGGCTCGTGAATACGGCAAGGCACTGCGCGTGACGATGGAACAGGCCGATCATGTGAATGCCTATGTCGATGCCAACAAACCCTGGGAACTCGCCAAAGATCCGGCCAATGATGCGAAGCTGCAGGAAGTCTGCAGCCGTCTGCTAGAAGCGTTCCGCATACTCTCGATTTATCTCAAGCCTGTACTGCCTGCTCTGGCGGCGCAAGTCGAAGCTTTGCTCAATACGCAGCCGCTGCAGTGGAGCGATGTGGCGCATGCCCTGCCCGACCAGCATGTCGTCAACCCTTATGCCCACCTGATGACACGGGTTGATCCGAAAATGCTGGATGCCTTGTTTGAAGCCTCTGCTGAAGCTGTGAAGGAGACAGCTTCTGCTGCTGCAGCTGCTAGTGGCACTGAAGGTATAGAAGCATTGGGCGAAGAAATCAAGATAGATGACTTTGCCAAAGTCGATCTGCGTATCGCCAAAATTGTGGAATGCGAAACGGTTGAAGGTTCAGATAAATTGCTGCGACTGAGTCTGGATGTAGGCGAAGGCCGTCTGCGGAATGTCTTTTCTGGCATCAAATCAGCGTATAAACCGGAAGATCTGCGCGGCAAACTGACCGTGATGGTTGCCAATCTGGCACCACGCAAGATGAAGTTCGGCATCTCGGAAGGCATGGTACTGGCTGCATCTGCCGCCGATGAGAAGGCCTATCCCGGTATTTATATCCTGGAACCCTGGCCGGGCGCTAAGCCGGGGATGCGGATTCGCTAGGACGAACAGGACGGCGGGTTAAAATACGCAGTCATATTTCAGCAGGTTGAGCCATGAGTCTTTTCAAGCAGCATAGTGGGTATGTCTCCGACTTCACCCGGTTCGTCGATGAACTGAAACAAAAAAACCCGCAACTGGAAGCCCAGCAGCTGGCAGGACGTGCGCGCCTGTGGGACAAAGAAAAAATCGACCTGGATGATTTGCGCCGCACGAAAGAATCTCGCGTGCAGCAGCAAGCCTATGTCTATCAGAGCCATTAAGCCATCGTGAATACCCTGACCGACACAGCAGTGGATAGCACACCAGACGTCATTGATGGTGTCGCATTTGCCAAGCTGTATGGTGAGCCGCTGTTCAAGCTGCCGAATGATCTTTACATACCGCCAGACGCGC
>CAIQLE010000381.1 GCA_903872555.1 uncultured bacterium | reverse complement strand
GCTAGACCAGACACGCATCAAAGACTTAAGAACCAATTTTGAAACGGGAAATACCAACGCAGTATTGGATGGCGATCTGGATGAATTCATCGCCGCATCGCTGAAACAAGGCGTTTAAGCTGATTCAGCTTTAAGCTCACTGAGACGCAAGATAAATAATGATGACTGATAAATACGAAGCCTTGCAGGAAGAACGTGACGAGAATTCCATCATCGCCGAACGTCGCGCCAAACTGGCCGCGATCCGTACGCAAGGTGTGGCTTTCCCGAATGATTTCAGGCCTCAGCACAAGGCGGCTGACCTGCATCTGCAGCACGGTGAAGTGGAGCGCGAAGCGCTTGAGGCGCAGGCAGTTCATGTGGTCGTTGCCGGCCGCATGATGTTAAAGCGTGTGATGGGCAAAGCATCCTTCGCTACGATTCAGGATGCGTCTGGCATACAGGCTGATGGCCGCATACAGCTTTATATTTCGAATGAAGGCGTGGGTGAGCCTGAACACGAAGCCTTCAAGCACTATGACAGCGGCGACATCCTCGGTGCCGAAGGCACGCTGTTCAAGACCAAGACGGGCGAACTGTCCATCAAGGTCAGTAAGCTGCGTCTGCTGACCAAATCCCTGCGCCCTCTGCCGGATAAATTCCATGGCCTGTCGGATCAGGAAACCCGTTATCGCCAGCGCTATGTCGATCTGATCATGAGCGAAGAGACGCGCCGCACCTTTAAGGCACGTACCGCAGCGATTGCATCGATACGCCGCTTCATGGATGGCTCGGGCTTCATGGAAGTGGAAACACCGATGTTGCATGTCATCCCCGGCGGCGCAGCGGCTAAGCCTTTCATCACGCACCACAATGCGCTGGACATGGAAATGTATCTGCGTATCGCACCCGAGCTGTATCTGAAGCGTCTGGTGGTGGGTGGCTTTGATCGTGTATTTGAAGTCAATCGCAACTTCCGCAATGAAGGCGTGTCACCGCGCCACAATCCGGAATTCACGATGATGGAATTCTATGCGGCTTATGTTGATTATCAGTGGCTGATGGATTTCACGGAAGCGCTGATACGTCAGGCCGCGATTGATGCCCATGGCACGGCTCAGCTGAACTATCAGGGCCGTGAGCTGGATCTGTCCAAGCCCTTCCATCGTATGACCATCGTAGGTGCCATCAATACCTTTGCACCGCACTACACGCAAGAGCAATTGCATGATGTGGACTTCCTGAAGGCCGAGCTGAAAAAATTCGGCGTCAAGCCTCATGCGCATGCCGGTCTGGGCGCACTCCAACTTGCCTTGTTTGAAGAAACCGCCGAGTCGCAATTATGGGAACCGACTTACATCATCGATTACCCGGTTGAAGTCTCACCACTGGCACGCGCCTCCGATACTGAACCTGGCATCACTGAACGATTTGAGCTGTTCATCACGGGACGTGAGATTGCGAATGGCTTCTCTGAGCTGAATGATGCGGAAGATCAGGCTGCACGTTTCCAATCTCAGGTTGATGCCAAAAAAGCCGGCGATGACGAAGCCATGTATTACGACGCTGACTATATTCGTGCACTGGAATACGGCCTGCCACCCACAGGTGGATGTGGCATAGGTATTGATAGGCTGATGATGCTGATTACTGATTCAGCGAATATTCGAGATGTGATTTTGTTCCCGCATCTGCGACGCGAAGACTAAAACGCTGCACTGATAAAGACCAGCCCCTGACATCCAACTGTCAGGGGCTTTTTCTTTTGATGTCCTTGTCACGAAATTGTCATAAGCATGTCATAAAAAATTCTATGCCGAACAAGGAATCTAGCTACAGGCCCAGTTACATAAGCGGCTCTGAACAAAGCTTAAGGAGCCTTGTATGCGCCGCAAATTACTGAATAACACAGCGAAAGCAAAGCCTGTGACACCTGCAAATCGAATCACTCTGAGTGTGAGGACAGGTGCATGATTTCATTGCCGGCAGTATCGAATCATGAAATAAATCCATCCCATCACGAGACAATTCCAGAGACAGTGCCTGCAGCAGACCGGCCTGTCTGCATGTGTAGCAAAGCAAGCGCAGCCATCATGATGCATGGCCTACGCGACTTTACGGGACAAGCTGCGGCACGCTCTGCAGGCCTGGCAATTTTTACTTTAAGTTCCGCTGGTGCACTACTGCCTTTGCGAATTCTGGCGGGTGTGTCCGGTGCTATGGCAGCCGGCACGCAAGGCTTTCTGATGGCCAGCCAACAGATTGGTACGGAAACCCGGACTCAGCAAAGCCTGGTGGCCTTCTGTACGCTGGCCTCAGCTTTAGCAGGCGGCGGCATTGCGGCTCTGGGATGCACCCAGCCAGTACTGACGCTAGGGATGGCAACGCTGGGTACGGTGGCAGCGTCTTACCTACGTAAAACGGCAAGCGGGCCTGAAGCACTTGAAACATGCAATAAAGCCAAGGCGGGTGTGTTTCTACTGACGACCGTCGCAGGCCTGACGCTGGCCTCTACGGTGGATAAGGAATGGATACGATCGAATACTGACTTTCCTGCAAGGACGCTAGGGGTTGTACTGGAATCCTTCATCATCGAACTCTGTAAATCATCGTTTGAAAAAGTAGGTCCTTCAATCGATAGAAAAACGCTGACCTTTGAAGGCCGAGTTCGCTCCGGACTGATGGGGATGGCGCCGTATGTGATTGCAACCGGAATTTTGAACGGTTATGTCAGTGGCACCATGCAACCGGGCTATGACACGCATGAATTTAATCTGCTGATTGCCCCGCTGATAATTGGCGCGGTTGCTAACGCTATACGTGGCATCTCAAATGCTGCAGCCGTTTATTCTACACATGGACATGAAGCCTATCGACGCTCGGGAAGTAGTGAAGTCCTGCGCGGACACATGGGGCCGGTATGCCCGGATCTGCCTGTGGTGTACAAAAAATCTTGTATACGATTTTTTCTGAGCACTTGCCGCAATGCCGTTTATGCGCGACTGCGCGACCATGGTCTGAGCATCGTGCTTGCCAGTAGCATTGCACAGACCGTGTATGCGGGCTTCGCGCAGTACCGTGATTTGATCTACGATGTCGCCGAAGGTGATGGCTGGACTGAGCCGGTGCTGCTTAGCAGACCGGCAGATGCCTCAGTTTAATCATTGTTGATGAATGATTAGTGATTTTCACGTGCGTGATTAATGGTGTATTTCGGAATTTCTATCACCAGATTTTCATCACCAATCATGGCCTGGCATGACAGTCTTGAAGTCGCTTCTAATCCCCAGGCCATGTCGAGCAAGTCTTCTTCTTTTTCTTCAGCTTCATTGAGTGAAGCAAAGCCCTCCCTCACCACCACATGACAGGTGGTGCAGGCGCAGGATTTTTCGCAGGCATGTTCTATCTCTATGTCTTGCGACAGCAAGGCATCGCAGACCGAGGTGCCGGCAGCAGCTTCAAAGACAGCGCCTTCAGGGCACAGGGTTTCATGCGGAAGTACAACGATTTGTGCCACGGTGTTTCCTTGTTTTATAAATTACGCTACTTCGTCCAGCTTCTTGCCTTTCAACGCAACACGAACACTACGGTCCATGCGGCGTGCCGCAAACTCTTCTGTACCTTTGGCCAGTGCTTCTACGGCCGACTTGATTGCGTCATGGTCGCTGCCCTGTACTGTGATACGAACAGCTTGCATTAACTGATCAAGCTCACTACGTTCAGCAGGCGACAAAAGCTCAGGGTCTTGCTCAAGTGCGGAAGCTGTGGCCAGCAGAATGCGCTCTGCTTCGACCTGTTCTTCACGCAGGGCACGCTGCAGCATATCGTCTTGCGCGGAAGTGAAAGACTCTTGCAGCATGCGCACAATATCGTCATCGCCCAGTCCATAGGAAGGTTTGACGACTATCGATGCTTCGACACCGGAATGCATTTCACGTGCAGCCACAGAAAGCAGACCATCGGCATCCACCTGATAGGTCACGCGTATGCGGGCCGCACCGGCCGCCATAGGCGGTATGCCGCGCAGCTCAAAGCGCGCCAGCGAACGGCAATCAGACACCAGTTCACGTTCGCCCTGCACCACATGCACCGCCAGCGCGGTCTGACCATCTTTGAAGGTAGTGAACTCCTGCGCACGTGCGCAGGGAATCGTGGAATTACGGGGAATGACTTTCTCAACCAGACCACCCATGGTCTCTATGCCGAGTGACAAGGGAATCACATCCAGCAGCAACCAGTCATCTCCTGAGGCGCGATTGCCTGCCAGCAGATTGGCCTGAACGGCTGCGCCCAGAGCCACTACTTTATCGGGATCGATATTCGCCAATGGGAGGGTCTGAAAATACTCTGCGACGGCTTTGCGCACTTGAGGCATGCGGGTGGCGCCACCGACCAACACCACGCCATCGATATCATCGACAGAGAGTCCGGCATCGCGCATGGCCTTGCGGCAGGGAGGCAGCGTCTTGCTGATCAATTGCTGTGTCAGTGCAGCGAATTCCGTTTCCGTGATGGTGAGCCGGACTTCTTCACCTGAATTCAGTACCGCATCAATATGGGTGGTGCTGTGCGAAGACAAAATCTCTTTAGCTTCACGCGCCTTAACCATCAGGGTGCGCGTATCTTCATCCGACAGCGGTGCCAGTTGTGCCTGCTCTATGATCCAGCAGAACAGACGATGATCAAAATCATCGCCACCGAGTGCTGAATCACCGCCGGTGGCCAGCACTTCAAACACCCCCTTAGACAGCTTGAGTATGGACACATCAAAAGTGCCGCCACCCAGATCATAGACCGCATAAATGCCTTCGGAACCATGATCAAGGCCATAGGCAATTGCTGCTGCGGTAGGCTCATTCAGCAGACGCAGCACGTTCAGGCCTGCAAGATGGGCAGCATCCTTGGT
>CAIQLE010000380.1 GCA_903872555.1 uncultured bacterium | reverse complement strand
ATGATTTCAGGGACAGTGAATTTGGCCGTAAGCCACAGTCTTGTCCACCGCAGCAGTTCTCAAGCAGGAATCCGCTCAGATTCTGAACCAGTGTCGCATTCGGTCTATAGATCAGATAACGGCTCTGGCGCTCTACCAGCAGTAGTCGTGCATGTAGCAATTCTTTTAAATGAAAACTCAGTGTCGCGTTAGGAATACCGAGTTTTTCTATGAGTTCGGAAGGTGTCAGTCCGGCATCGCCCCTCTGCACGATAAGACGAAAAATGTTCAGTCGAGTCTCTTGACCCAGTGCGAGGAAAACTTGGATGGCATCGGCATTGTTCATATTTCCAATTATATAGAAATATGCGTGACATTCTGATGACAAGACCGTATAACGGCTACTCAAAATTCGGCGTGAGCCCGTAAGCCAAAAAAAATCGCCGGTCCGCGATCAGTGTTGAAGCCAGGATTCCACATGCGCTGATAGTCGGCGGTAAGGTAAGTTGATTTCCACACCTGCAGGCTGTAATAAAGTTCGAAGACTTGTTCAGCGCCATAACTGAGTGCGCCATCACCAATAAAAAACGACAGGCCACCAGCCTCAAGATAACGCTGACGGTCCTTAGAGATTTTATTCTGAATATAACCCACGCCCACCGTATCCAGAGCCCTGTGCCAGCCGCTGCCTTTGATAGACAGGCCCAGGCCCAAGGATTGATCTGCTTCAGTGAAGGCATAGGTTTCAGTTTTTCCATCTGCCTTCATGGCCCTGAGAAAGAAACCCAGATCATCATTGATGGCTTGTTCAATATTGATGCCGAAACCATATTTTATTTTTTCGCTATTACGTACATCTAGTATGGTCTGTGGATCAGCAGCTGGATGTGCATTTAAATAGGCCAGTGCATCTTCAAAGCTCGCCAGTTTGGCGCGATTGCGCCAGGCCAGTAAGCGAACTTTGCCGGGCTGATCTGCCAGCAGGTGGGCATGCTCTAGCTCGACCTGATCGCCATAGTGTTTGAAGATTCGAAAATCTACCGGCAGCATATTCGGAGTTTTGGGGCCCGTCATCCGACCGGCGCGAAAGACCCACTCATCCACATACCATTCGCCCGTCACACCCCAGCCAAAGCCGCGTGCATCGGCGGCGTAATCATAGGCCAGCGGTGCCATGAAGCCCGCATTCATGAAATGTACGCGTGGATCTTTTGCGTAGAGATTGTCGTCGAATACATCCAGCGTAGAGAAATTGCCTGCCGTCAGAACGAAGCGATGCTTATCAACCGTGCCAGCCATCTGGTTCAGATCCGATTCCACAACTTCATCACCGCCACCCATGCCCCAGGTCTGGCGCAAAAAAAGTCGCTGGCGATACAGCGTGGGGCTGCTGCTGGCAGTTCGTGTCAACTCTCCATTCGTAAAGGCAGCCGTCCCGTTTAAACCTGAGAATGGTGTGCCCTGTGTGACTTCGGGATTGAAATAAATTTCACCGCTTTTCCAGGGACGAAAACCAAAATAGCCCGTCAAAGTGGCGGTATAACTTTTCTCATCCGCTGCCTGCAAGCTGTTGCGTCCACTGTAAGCAGAGTACATCGCTGGTTTGCTTTGCCATGCGTAAGTAGATTGCATGCGTGCCGTTGTGTCTTCTGATGTCATTTCCTCCGCTTGCGTCTGAGGGGCCAAGCTCAGACAAAGCGCCATCATGAAGACTGTGCATGCTCCGGATGAAAAGCGCTGCCTTCTAAGGCGGACATTGCGTTGACAGCGGTGAGCCATGGGTAGTCGAATTCAATCTGCTGCTGATTAGGATGAAAAGCCAGTGCATTTTAATATGAAAAAAAAGCCCGCCGAAGCGGGCTAAAAACTTTGGAGATTACAAAAAACTTGCTACGGTATTACCAGATCGCCTTGCCGCCAGCATCTTTCAGATTTGCTTTCCAGCTTTCCTGCACCAGTTTGACGGTGGCAGGTGGCAGTGGCACGTAATCCAGTTCAGTCGCCATGGCAGCGCCATTTTTATACGACCAGTCAAAGAACTTCAGGACAGCAAGACCAGTTGCGGCTTCGGCCTGAGTCTTGTGCATCATGATGAAAGATGCGCCGGTTGCTGGCCAGCTTTGTTTGCCTGGCTGGTTAGTCAGCACCACAGCCATGCCTGGGGTTTTGGCCCAGTCAGCATTCACTGCAGCAGCCTTGAAGGTGTCGTCATCTGGCTGAACAAAAACGCCATCACGATTTTTCAGCTGTGCATGCGAGATTTTGTTTTTCTTAGCGTAGGCATATTCAATGTAACCAAAGGCACCTTTGACGCGCTGAACATTCGCTGCAACGCCTTCGTTACCTTTGCCGCCCACACCGGTTGGCCATTTGACCGCAGTGCCTGAGCCGATGGTCGCTTTGAAGTCAGCATTGGCCTTGGACAGATAATCGGTCCACAGGAAAGTCGTGCCCGAGCCGTCAGCGCGGTGCACCACGGTGATCGCCAGATTCGGCAGGGCCAGGCCTGGATTGAGCGCTGCAATGGCTGGATCATTCCACTTGGTGATCTTTTCCAGATGGATGCCAGAGATAACATCGGCTGTCAGTTTCAGCTGACCGGCTGCAATGCCGTCCAGATTAAAGACGGGAACCACGCCGCCAATAATGGCTGGAAACTGCATCAGGCCTTCTTTTTCCAGCTCTTCAGCCGACAAAGGCATGTCCG
Organism: uncultured bacterium; assembly: GCA_903872555.1. Taxonomy (GTDB): domain Bacteria; phylum Pseudomonadota; class Gammaproteobacteria; order Burkholderiales; family Burkholderiaceae_D; genus Pernthalerella. Next base: position 1,490 of record CAIQLE010000380.1, on the reverse strand, counting down.
ATGCGCCGAAATCGACGGTCTTGGCCTTGATCTGGCGGATACCGCCGCCTGAGCCTATAGACTGATAGTTGAGGCCAATGCCGCTGGCTGCCTTGTAGGCTTCAGCCCACTTGGCGTAAATAGGGAAAGGGAAAGTTGCGCCAGCGCCCGTCAGATCACCGGCATGGACGGACAGGGACAGCAGAAGACCGGTCGCTGCAGCTGCAACGCCTTTCATCAATTGCTTGGTACGCATAAATACTCCTTAATGTTGTCAGACGATAAGACTTAACGCACTATAAATAGACTTTATGTCAGCCTTATGACAGTTTGTTAATGTCAGATTCGAATGCTTTAGTCCGATTCAAATGCGTTAATCAATTAATAAGCATGGCGACAACTTATGTTTAATATTTTAATAATATTTATCTGTCATCAATTCGTCACTCATGCTTATTAAACTTAGCTGATGGTTACCACAAAAAAAATGAGACCTTCGGGCTCCCCAGGAACGGCGGCCTCATCGCCCTACACTGCCTCCAATCCGGCTCGACTCAATCGTGAGTTGTCCTTGCTGGCCTTTAATCAGCGTGTACTGGCGCAGGCCGAAGATGCATCCATTCCTTTGCTTGAGCGTCTCAAGTATCTCTGTATAGTCAGCAGCAACATGGATGAGTTTTTTGAGGTCCGTGTCGCCAGTCTGATTGCCAAGCATCGTGAAGACCGTGGCATGGATCAAGTGGTTTCCCTCCAAGGTTTTGACAAGGTCAGTGAAGCTGCACATGCACTGGTAAGACATCAATACGCGACCCTGAACGAGCAGATACTGCCGGCATTAAAGATGAATGGCATTCACTTGCTGCGCGACAGTGATCGCAATGATATGCAAAGAGTCTGGGTCAAGGATTATTTTGAACGGGAAGTCCGGCCCTTGCTGACGCCTATCGTGCTGGACCCTGCGCATCCCTTTCCACAAGTGGTCAACAAGAGTCTGAATTTTATTATTGAGCTGGCGGGCAAGGATGCCTATGGCCGTGGCACTACGATTGCGGTCATGCGCGCACCTCGAGTCTTGCCGCGCATCGTCAAATTACCTGACGGACTGAATGGTGAAGGTAGTGCTTATTGTCTGCTCTCATCCATCATCCATGCCAACATCGTTGACTTGTTTCCGGGACGTGAAGTCCTGGGTTACTCGCAGTTTCGTGTCACGCGTGACAGCGATCTGTGGGTGGATGAAGAAGAAGTCAAAAATTTACGTCAGGCCTTAAAAGGCGAATTGCAGACACGTCATTTTGGTTTTGCCGTCAGGCTGGAAGTGGCGCAGAACTGCCCGCCTCATCTCTCAAAATTTCTGCTGGATCAATTTAATGTGGCGCCAGAATTTTTATATGCGGTGGATGGCCCGGTCAATATGGTGCGGCTGAATGAATTGATTGATTACGCCTCCCAGCCCGAGTTTCGTTTTCCAGCCTTTACACCTAAGTACTCTTTGCCTGAGAGTGATGATT
>CAIQLE010000379.1 GCA_903872555.1 uncultured bacterium | reverse complement strand
CGATAAGGCACAGCAAGACTATTCGCACCACCCCAGCTATAGCCTATCTTGAACAGTTTCAGGCTATCGACAAAAAGATCGGTCTGCTCTTCTGTATAGCGCGCATCGAAAATAATCGAAAACAAACCACCTGCACCCGTGAAATCACGCTGCCAGATGTCGTGACCGGGACAGTCAGGCAAAGCAGGATGCAATACGCTGGCAATTTCGGGCCGGGCCTTGAGCCAGTGAGCTATGTGACGGGCAGCGGCATCATGCGCATCAAAGCGTAATTTCATGCTCGCCAGCCCACGCAGCACCAGATAGGTGTCATCCGCTGACACGCCCATGCCCAGACGCATATGAGCCAGTTCAATTTTTCTGTGCAGTTGTTTATCACGCGTAATCACTGCTCCCATCAGCACATCCGAACCACCTGAGTGATATTTCGTCAGTGCCTGCATTACGATATCAATACCCAGCTCAAACGCACGCAAAGCAATACCGGCTGACCAGGTGTTGTCGAGTGCAACCGGTACATTCCGCGCCTTTGCAGCGCGACAGATGGCAGGTATGTCGGGCACTTCCATCGATACCGAGCCCGGTGCTTCGGTCCAGATCAGACGAGTATTGTCTTGAATCAGATCTGCAATGCCAGCGCCTATCAGCGGGTCGTAAAATCGTGCAGTGATACCAAAATCTTTTTCCAGCCAGTGCGCCAGTTCACGATTGGGGTTGTATACATTATCGGGAATCAGCAGATCATCACCCGACTTCAGCAAGGCCAGATCTATCATGGCAATCGCTGCCAGTCCGCTCGGCGCCAGCAGACAGTCAGTGCCACCTTCGATCTCAGCCAGACGTGCTTCGAGTGTGAACGTGGTGGGCGTGCCGTGCAGGCCGTAGGTATAGGCGCTCTTGTCTTGCCAGTTGCGTGCTCTTAATGCAGCAACGTTCTTGAACAAAACTGTCGAGGCGTGATGTATGGCCGCAGGAAAGGCCGCAAAACCTTCAGGCGCACGATACTCAGTCGCGCTCAATAAAGTCTGCAGGGATTTTTTCTCAGCCACGGACTATCCTGTTTTTCAACATACTCAACCTGATACTGTCTTGAGTAGATTCAATCGACACTGGCCCACAGATCATGTGCATCCGCTGCAGTGATAGTGACGTCAATGAACTCGCCCACCGCAAATTTGCGGCCCGGCTCATACGGCAGCTTGACGTAAACCACACCATCAATCTCTGGTGCATCCGCAGCTGAGCGCGCAGTGGCACCATTGCGGTCTACGGCATCGATCAGCACGCGCAGGGTCTTGCCTATTTTGGCTTGCAGACGCTGACGTGAAATCTCTTCCTGCAACTGCATGACGCGCGCACGACGCTCCTCACGTACTTCATCGGGCACAGCCGCAGCCAGTGCATTCGCTGCCGCACCGTCTACTGGTGAATAGGCAAAGCAACCCAGCCTGTCGATCTGGGCTTCTTTCAGAAAATCGAGCAGATGCTGGAATTCTTCTTCTGTTTCACCCGGAAAGCCCGCAATGAAAGTAGAACGTATGGTGATATCAGGACAGGCTGCGCGCCAGGCGCGTATGCGCTCTATATTTTTTTCACCATTGGCAGGACGCTTCATGCGCTTGAGCACATCAGGATGCGAGTGCTGCAAGGGCACATCCAGATAGGGCAAGACATGGCCACCGTTCATGAGTGGAATGACTTCATCAACATGCGGATAGGGATACACATAATGCAGTCGTACCCAGGCATCGTATTGCTTAGCCAGCTCACCCAGTGAGTTGACTAAATCGGTCATGTGCGTGCGCACCGGCTTGCCATTCCAGAAACCGGTACGGAATTTCACATCCACGCCGTAGGCACTGGTGTCCTGTGAAATGACCAGCAATTCTTTGACACCGGACTTGAAGAGATTTTCTGCTTCTAGCATGACGTCCGCAATCGGGCGCGACACCAGATCACCACGCAGAGAAGGAATAATGCAAAAGCTGCAGCGATGATTGCAGCCTTCAGAAATTTTCAGATAAGCATAGTGCCGTGGCGTCAGACGTATGCCCTGTGCCGGCACCAGATCAATGAAGGGTTCATGCGGCTTGGGCAAGTGAAGATGAACGGCATCCATCACTTCAGCCAGTGCATGCGGCCCCGTCACGGCCAGTACTTTGGGATGTACTTTTTGCACGATGTCTTCGCCCGCTGCATCTTTTTTGCTGCCCAGACAACCTGTGACGATCACCTTGCCGTTTTCATTCAGGGCCTCACCGATCGCATCCAGTGACTCCTGCACGGCGGCATCAATGAAACCGCAGGTGTTGACGATGACAAGATCGGCGCCGTCATAGGATTTGGCTGTGTCATAGCCTTCGGCGCGCAGTTGCGTAAGAATTTGTTCGGAATCGACCAGCGCCTTGGGGCAACCGAGAGAAACAAAACCGACTTTAGGTGTATGGGTGCTTGGGCTGGTCATGAAGCAAAAAAGTAATGGATATTCAGAGAGCTGGTGCTCTGGCAAGGTGTCATTGTACTCGCGGCAGCAGATAAGCTGTGCCTGCGAGCTACTTGGCTCAAGCGGCTTCTGAGATATGCATTTCTATGTGCATACCTGCAGCAACGACCATGTTGACCAACATATCAAGGCTGAACAAATTGATTTTTCCTCGCAGCAGATCAGAAATGCGCGGCTGAGTCACACCCAGTAATTTCGCAGCTTGCTCTTGATTCAATTCGTGCTGATGGATGTGACGCTCAAGCGCGATCATCAAGGCTGATCTGAGCTTGAAATTTTCCGCCAGCTCAGCCGTATCTTCAATCGCATCCCAGACGCTGCCATATCGTTGCTTGTTCATGATGTTCTTTCCCTCATCAAGTCTCGGTAACGCATTGCGGCCAGTTCTAAATCCGCCTGACTCGTTTTTTGAGTTTTCTTTTCAAAGCAGTGCAGAACGTAAATAACATCAGCCATCTTGGCCAGGTAGAGAATGCGGAATGCACCGTTAGTTTCACGGATACGGATCTCTCTGACACCCGGACCAACGGCAGTCATTGGTTTCCAGTCATCCGGCTCTAAACCTCTTTGTACCCTATCGATCTGGTGACCCACTTCTCTGCGGGCATGATCGGGGAATGCTCTTAAAGCCTGCAGAGCAGAGCCAAGAAATTCTACGGGTTTAGGAAGGATCACAAGGCAAATTATACAAATTCTTGTATAACTCAACCAGTTAAATTAATTATTTAAAATCAATGACTTGCGAAAGACAATCACCGACTG
>CAIQLE010000378.1 GCA_903872555.1 uncultured bacterium | reverse complement strand
CTTATGAAACTTGCCCTCTGCACCATACAACGTGACCGCGGCCCCTGGCTGAAAGAGTGGTTTGCCTTTCATCACCTGATGGGCGTGGATAAGTTTTATTTCTTTGCACATAAATGCACAGACAATACGGAACAAGTGATTGATGAGCTAAAACATCACTTCGATATTACCGCTTTCAAACTGGCCGATGATCTGGCTACGCCGCAATTGATGGCCTATAAATTCGCCTATGAGAATTTCGGTCATGAGTGTGACTGGATGGCTTTTATTGATGGTGATGAATTCCTGTTCCCGACCGCTGACACGGATATTAAATCCGTACTGGAAAAATTCTGGTACCAAAAAATTTCGGCACTCGCAGTGTACTGGGCCTGTTTTGGCAGCAGTGGTCATGTGCAGGAGCCAGCCGGACTCATCACTGAAAACTACCGCATGCGCGCTCCGCTGGAATTCCTGGAGAACCGGCATATCAAGAGCATTGTCATGGGCAGGCAGAATGCCAGCTTTCAGATACTGAGTAATTCGCATCGCTTCGGAACCGCACTGGGCACTTTTGATGAAAAACTCAGACCCATATCCGGCGGCCGCACTGAGTATGAGCCTAGCTATGATCTGCTGAGAATCAATCACTACTGCACCCAGAGCTATGAATACTTTAAAAAATTCAAGCAGGGCAGCGGTGCGGCTGACGTCAATCCGAATTTGATTCGCCCCGATACCTGGTGGACCACCTACGACCACAATGAAGTCAGGGATGAATCACTGATCCATATAGCGCCCAGGCTGAAAGCCCTGGTCGATACCCTTTGAACTCGATTACGTTTAGGACAAGCGCATGAAAACGAAAAAACCTCGCCCAGCCAGTGCCAGCAGCATGACCATAGCCGCCAGCGATGGCAGCGGCAGCTTCAGCGGCTATCTAGCCACACCCAAATCGGGCTATGGTCCCGGTCTGGTGTTGGCGCAGGAAATTTTTGGCGTGAATAAAAGCATGCGACAGATCGCCGATGACTACGCAGACCAGGGCTTTGTGGTCTTTGTGCCCGATCTGTTCTGGCGTCTGCAGCCCGACATTCAATTAGGTTACACACCGGAAGACTGGCAAAAGGCCTTTGGCTATTTTCAGGCCTTCGATGTGGATAAAGGCGTGGAAGATATTCAGTCATCCATCACGGCCCTGCGCGCACGTTATGGCGTGAACGGACATGTCGGTGTGATGGGCTTCTGCCTTGGCGGCAAACTGGCCTATTTGTCTGCCTGCCGCACTGATGCGGATGTGGCCATAGGCTATTACGGTGTAGGCATTCAGGATCTCCTGCACGAAGCAGATAAGGCACGCTGCGACGTGGTCTTGCATATCGCTGCACTGGATAGCTACTGCACTCCAGAAAATCAACAAGCCATCACTCAGGGTCTGGCCGATAAGCCCGGCTTTGCGGTGCATATCTATCCTGAGGTGGATCATGCCTTTGCCCGTCCTGAAGGCGAGCATTACAACGCTGCTGCCAGCGCACTGGCGCATCAGCGCAGTCATGAAGCATTGAAGCGCACGCTGGATCTGGCTTGAGTCGTTCGGAGTTGATGATGAAAACACCAGCAAGCAG
>CAIQLE010000377.1 GCA_903872555.1 uncultured bacterium | reverse complement strand
GTCTGAATGAGCCCGTCGCCGTAAAGGGTATGCGGATGCGCACTTCATGATGATAGGTTTCGACATTTTTTTCAAAATTCGGATCGAACTTGATTTTTCCTGGCGGGATCTGAGCAGCACCTAATGTGGCTCCCTCTGCCACAAAGGCAAATCGCTCACGGTAGAGGTAGTAATCCTGTGCGATCAGAAATCGTACTTCTATACTTGATGCATCCCGCACCAGGGCACTGAAGCGAAAGGCCTGCTCTTGAGGTAAAAATTCTTCTGCCTGAACAGATGTTTGTAGTCCTGCAAAGACACACACTGCCATTAGCGTAACGCGGAATAACTTAAGCATAACCATCCTGTGCAATTTCCTTGATTATCCAATGCAGATAAGGAGCGTGTCCTTCTGTCAGTGGCCATGCAATTATTTCCGGCAGCTCGTAGGGATGGCCAGCGAGTATGGCTTGCTGTACCTGCGCATAATGTAATTTTGTGGTCTTGATCACCAAACTGGTTTCGTGACTCTCTTCTATTTGACCCTGCCAGCGATAAATAGAATGTACACCCGGCAGAATATTGACGCAGGCCGCTAGCTTTGCTCCGATCAAGGTACGCGCCATGGTTTGCGCAGTCGCCAGATCAGGCAGGTTTGTCATTACCAACAGTATTTGTTCCATACTATTCTCACTTCAGCAGTCGTCGACGCGTCAGCGCCGTTGCCAGATAAAACGCCAGTACGCAATACGATGTCAACAGCATGACATTCCTCAGCGGATGTTCTGGATATTGGCCTAGCAACAAGGGACGCACCAGATTTACCGCTGCGCTCAGTGGCAAATATTCTGCGATCGCTTGCAGCCAGGCTGGCATTTGCGTCACAGGATAATAAACGCCTGACAGGAAGGTCATAGGCGTCAATATCAGCGTGAAGTAGTACGTAAAAAAGTCATAAGCTTTGGCAATCGCATTCACGATCAATGCGATGGAAGCGAAGCACATACCTATTAAGAATAACAATGGGGGCACCAGCAGAGTGCTTGTATGCAGACCTATGCCCAAGCCGAACAATACAAGCAATATCGCTAGCCCAGAGATCATGGATTTGCTAGCAGCCCAGAGCATTTCAGCCAGTACGATGTCATCTAACTCCAGTGGCGTATTGAGCAGAGATTCCCAGGTTTTTTGCACGTGCATGCGTGAAAATGCTGAGTACAGTGCCTCAAAAGAGGAAGCCATCATCACTGACAAACAGATAGAACCGCTGGCCAGAAATTCTATATACGGTATCCCATTGATATTTTGCAGCATGCTGCCCAGACCATAGCCAAAGGCCACTAGCGTGATCAACGGTTCAGCGATATTGCCTATGACGCTGGCCACGGCGAGTTTGCGCCACACCAGCAGATTGCGACGCCAGACGGGTATGAATCTTAGACTGAAGCCGGGAGGACGATAAATCAGTGTATTCATGTTCATGCCTAATCTCGCATTTCGCGGCCAGTAAGCTTCAGGAACAAATCTTCTAAATTTGCCGGCCGGTGAAGATAGCGCAGCCCCGTCATACCTGCGAGATTTTGCAAGAGCAAATCGGGATGATGGGTATAACAAAACACGGTTTCGCCACTGCGCTCGAAACGATCGGCCAGATCAGTTACGCCCTCAGACCATGCTACTGCCTTGTCACCATACACCTCGACGACTTGTGACTCTATATGGCGGGCTATCAGTTCATGCGGCTCACCTTCGGCGATCATTTTGCCGTGATCGATGACAGCGAGTCGGTTACACAGACGCTCGGCTTCATCCATGAAATGCGTCGTCAGCAAGATGGTCTTGCCTGCTGCCAGCAAGGTCTTCAAGCGTTCCCAGATCATATGTCGGGCTTGTGGATCAAGTCCTGTCGTGGGTTCATCCATGAAGATCAGGTCAGGATCATTCACCAACGCACGTGCCAGCGTGAGACGGCGTTTCATTCCTCCTGAAAGCTCGCCTATACGCGCTGTTCGTTTCGCTGTAAGGCTGGAAAATTCGAGTAACCAGTCCAGCCTCGCCAAAAGTTCAGCATGTGACATGCCGAAGTAACGGCCATAGACCAGCAGATTTTCTTCCACACTGAAGTCAGGATCGAGGCTGTCGATTTGGGGCACGACACCGATGCGCATGCGGGCCAAGCGCGCCTGCTCTGGTATGGCATAGCCTGCCAGACTAATGCTGCCACTGTCGGCCACAGTCAGTCCCAGGCAGAGTTTCAGCGTCGTAGTCTTGCCTGCGCCATTCGGCCCCAGCAGGCCATAGCATTCACCACGTTTCAGCGAAAAGCTAAGCCCGCGTATGACGCTGTGCCGGCTGTCACCGTCACCATACGACTTATGCAGGTCTTGAACCGTTAGTATGGACATGTGAGTTTTTTAATTTGAAGTTTTGTGTGATCTTGCCACAAGCTCACTGTTTACATAAATTTCTGGCCCCAAAAATGACAAAAGCCAGGCTAGCCTGGCTTTTATTCTGCTTGGCGGAGATTTACTCGCCGCTGTTGTCTTCTACCGCTTCTGTGTGATCCGGACGATCGACCAGCTCAACAAAGGCCATAGGGGCATTGTCACCTACGCGGAAACCCATTTTCAGAATACGCAGATAACCACCATTGCGGTTTGCGTAACGTGGGCCCAACACTGAGAACAGCTTGCCAACGATTTCGCGATCGCGCAGACGATTGAACGCCAGACGCTTGTTTGCAAGCGTATCGTTTTTACCGAGCGTGAGCATAGGCTCAACCACACGACGCAGTTCTTTGGCTTTTGGCAGTGTAGTCTTGATGGCTTCGTGACGCAGCAGTGAAACGGTCATGTTGCGCAGCATCGCCAGACGATGCGACGAAGTACGATTCAGTTTACGGAGTCCGTGACGGTGACGCATGGTAGTTCCTTTTCAGTTTGATTCCAGCTCTTCTATCGCCGGCCTTCTAGATTCTTTTCAGAGGGCAGGCGCGGGCCGGTAAATATTAAGTCAATAAGGGTAAATTACTTCTCGAGACCGGCTGGTGGCCAGTTCTCCAGTTTCATGCCCAGGGTCAGGCCACGCGAGGCAAGAACTTCCTTGATCTCGTTGAGTGATTTACGGCCCAGATTCGGTGTCTTCAACAGCTCATTTTCACTGCGCTGAATCAGATCGCCAATGTAGTAAATATTTTCTGCTTTGAGGCAGTTTGCTGAACGAACTGTGAGTTCCAGATCATCGACCGGACGCAACAGGATAGGATCAACCGTCGGTGCGCGCGATGGAGCTTCAGCAGCAGCTTCAGTACCTTCAAGTGCGGCAAATACATTCAGCTGATCTACCAGTACGCGAGCAGACTGACGAATCGCTTCTTCAGGTGTGATCACGCCATTGGTTTCGATGTTGATCACCAGTTTGTCAAGGTCGGTACGCTGTTCAACACGAGCCGATTCAACGGTGTATGAAACACGACGCACAGGTGAGAATGAAGCGTCCAGGATAATACGGCCGATGGTCTTGTTCGCATCTTCAGCCAGACGACGTACATTGCCCGGCACGTAGCCACGGCCTTTTTCAACCTTGACCTGCATGTCCAGCTTACCGCCGGGAGTGAGGTGAGCGATCACGTGATGCGGATTAATCAGTTCAACGTCATGCGGCAGATCGATATCCGATGCCAGCACTGGGCCTTCGCCTTCTTTTTTCAGGGTCAGGGTGACTTCGTCACGATTGTTGAGCTTGAATACCACGCCCTTGAGGTTCAGCAGAATATCGACTACGTCTTCCTGCACGCCATCCAGCGAGGAGTATTCGTGTACAACACCAGCGATTGTCACTTCAGTCGGCGCATAGCCCACCATGGAGGACAGCAGGACGCGACGCAGCGCGTTGCCCAGTGTGTGGCCATAGCCGCGCTCAAAAGGCTCCATCACGACTTTAGCGTGACCGAGTCCCAGTGGCTCAACTTCAATGATGCGTGGTTTTAACAGATTGCTTTGCATGAATGTCCTTTCAATACCCTCGGCTCATTACACCGATAAGGCTGATGGCATATCGAAATACACTGACCGCAAAGCAGTCAGTGTCCGGGAAAATTAACGTGAATAGAGTTCGACGATCAGTGATTCGTTGACTTCCTGATTGAAGTCAGAACGATCAGGCCAGCTCTTGAGGGAGCCTTCCATCTTTTTCGCATCGACGGATACCCACATTGGGAATCCGGATTGCTCTGCCAGTGACAGAGCTTCGGCGATACGCACTTGCTTCTTCGCTTTTTCGCGAATAGCGACGATCTCACCTACTTTGACCTGATACGAAGGAATGTTCACCACATTGCCATTGATGACGATGGCTTTGTGCGAAACCAGCTGACGCGCTTCAGCGCGGGTAGATGCAAAGCCCATACGATAGACAACATTGTCCAGACGTGCTTCCAGCAGTTTCAGCAGAGTTTCGCCAGTGTTGCCCTTGCGACGATCTGCTTCAGCGAAGTAACGACGGAACTGACGCTCGAGTACGCCGTACATACGCTTGACCTTCTGCTTTTCACGCAGCTGATTACCGTAGTCCGAGGTACGAGCACCGGAGGTACGACCATGCTGACCTGGCTTGGAATCCAGTTTGCACTTGGAATCCAGTGAGCGACGTGCGCTCTTCAGGAACAGGTCCGTGCCTTCACGGCGGGAAAGTTTTGCTTTAGGTCCGATATAACGTGCCACGTTAATTTCCTTAGTTAATGACGCCCCGACAGCAAAGCTGCCAAGCGCTAGTCTGGTATGAACGCTACCAAACGGTGGTCTTCAGAACAAAACCCGCCGAGAGCGGCGGGTCACCTGCGGATACTGCGAATACTTCAGATCAGATACGACGGCGCTTAGGAGGACGGCAGCCATTGTGTGGCACTGGTGTTACGTCCTGGATCTGAGTGATCTTGATGCCAAGATTATTCAGAGCACGCACTGCTGATTCACGGCCTGGACCTGGACCCTTGATGCGAACTTCCAGATTCTTCACGCCACACTCAACAGCTACTTTGCCGGCAGCTTCTGCTGCGACCTGAGCTGCGAATGGGGTCGATTTACGCGAACCCTTAAAGCCAGCACCACCCGAAGTCGCCCACGACAGAGCATTGCCCTGACGATCGGTGATCGTGATGATAGTGTTGTTGAAAGAAGCGTGAATGTGTGCAATACCTTCTGCGACATTCTTCTTAACCATCTTACGCACGCGCTCTGAGGCGGCGTTAATCGGTGCTTTTGCCATGATGGTTTCCTTGATCCGCTACAGGATTACTTCTTCAGCGATTGCGCTGCTTTGCGCGGACCCTTACGGGTACGTGCGTTGGTACGGGTACGCTGGCCACGCAGCGGCAAACCTCTGCGATGACGCATGCCGCGATAGCAGCCGAGATCCATCAAACGCTTGATGTTCATCGACAGCTCACGACGCAGATCGCCTTCGACAATAAACTTGCCGATTTCTTCGCGCAGCTTTTCAAGCTCGTTGTCGTCGAGATCCTTGACCTTTTTCGTGGTCGGAACACCGGCGGTTGCGCAAATGACTTCTGAGCGCGGACGACCTATGCCGTAGATTGCTGTTAAGCCGATCACGGTGTGCTGATGGTTGGGGATATTAACCCCTGCAATACGTGCCATTCGTTATTCCTCGATCAATAACTTTAATTAACCCTGGCGCTGCTTATGACGCGGCTCGATGCAAATAACTCGAACAACGCCCTTGCGCTTGATGATCTTGCAGTTGCGGCAGATCCGCTTTACTGATGCGAGCACTTTCATGGTGGCCCTCTTTCTTTCAGTCTTTTAATTACTTTATTTACTTGGTGCGGAAAACTATCCGCGCCCTGCTTAAATCATACGGTGTCAGTTCTACTGTCACCTTGTCACCCGGAAGTATGCGTATGTAGTTCATGCGCATCTTTCCCGAAATATGTCCCAACACAATGTGACCGTTTTCCAGCTTGACCCTGAAGGTGGCATTTGGGAGATTTTCAAGAATCTCGCCTTGCATCTGAATAACGTCATCCTTGGACATAAATAGCGTTTGTTCTCTTTCTTAACGGGTCGGCATGCCGCCCTTGAAATTAGCCTTACGAAGCAGCGACTCATACTGCTGCGACATCACATAATTCTGTACCTGCGCCATGAAATCCATGGTCACAACCACAATAATCAGCAGTGAAGTGCCACCAAAATAAAATGGCACATTCCAGCGCGCAATCAGGAACTCAGGCAACAGGCAAATCAGTGTGATGTACACAGCGCCGGCCAAAGTCAGGCGGGTCAGGATGCGGTCGATATAACGCGCAGTCTGCTCACCTGGACGAATTCCCGGCACAAACGCGCCGCTCTTCTTCAGGTTATCTGCTGTTTCCTTGCTGTTGAATACCAGCGCAGTATAGAAAAAGCAGAAGAAGATAATTGCAGTTGCATACAACAGGGCATGCACAGGCTCACCAGGAGCCAGCGATGCCGCTAAATCTTTTAAAAACCGAACCACACCACTGTTTGTATCACCTGAAGTAAACCAGCTCGTAATCGTTGCCGGGAACAAGATGATCGATGAAGCAAAAATCGGGGGAATCACACCTGCCATATTCAGCTTCAGTGGCAGATGAC
>CAIQLE010000376.1 GCA_903872555.1 uncultured bacterium | reverse complement strand
TCGGATATGGCACTGATCATTTTTTGTGTAGTCTGCACGGCAGTGACCACCGGATTAGAGATGGCAAGTGTGATGCCTGTTTGTCTGAAAGCGGTGTCTGTGGTGCTGTTGCTAGTGTTGTGCGCCTCGGTGATATCAATCTGTTTCGCTTGCAGAGAAATATTGCCTTGCGGCGCAAGTATCTGGCTGCCTGTCTGACGAAGCGCTTGGTTGGCCTGCAGATTCACATCGCCGCTTATGCTGCCTATGCGGGATGCCACAGCGGTATGTTGTGTCGTCACGCTGTTACTGCGCTCACTGCGTGTGCCTACAGTGAATCCTATGCCGCCGGAACTCATCAGACCGGATTGCTTATCTTGCCGGTAATGCAAGGAGCTTGAGGTATTGTTTGCCGCTTCTATGCTGAGATTGTCACCGGCATATAACTGAGTCCCCAGATCAGAAACTATATCGCTGCCATGCACGGTTATATTATTTCTGCTGATAAGAATCACACGCTCGCCGCTGAGCGAACTGGCGATCGTGTTGACGCTTGAGCTTTCATTGCGCTCGGTGCTGGAGGTCGAACCTAGCAGGCTACTGTCACTAAAGTGCGTGGATTGAGCGAATTCGGTTTTTGCTTCGCCACTACTGAGCTGAATATTGCCTTCTGCACTCAGTGCCAATATCCCTGTTGAGTTATTGACTGTAGCTGCAGTGGCATGCAAGTCTCGGCCTGCAGCGAGATAGATGTCATCGTGAGCCTGTATGCGGGTGCCGATATCGCTGGATGAAGCTTCCCGCAAATAATTGGCATGGTCGTGATCAGCGCTGCCGGAAATGGAATTGCTGGTATTAATGGTGCCGAGCTGCAGGTCGCGTCCGGCAGCTATATTGATATTGCCTTGTCCGCTATGCACTAGGTCTGCTGCATCTAGCGTGAGATCACGTCCGGCATTGAGTATTACTGTACCTTGGCCGCTGACATGCAGGCTGGCGACCCTATCAAGATTTTTCCTGCTGGCGCTGCCATGGCCATCCATGCTTTGACTTGTGCGTGTACTGCTTTGCGTGAGACTGCGCATGTTCAGGTCGTGCTCCGCTTGCAGTGAGATGTTGTTCGTAGCCGTGATGCTGCCGCCATCGATGCTTAGGTCATTGACGGCACCAACGCTCACGCTGCCCCCCGCATTTATCTGGCCCAGGTTCACGAAATTGCCTGCATTAATGTGGATGTTTTTATTGCTTGTGATGAGGGCGGCATTATTCAATGTCTGACTGACTAAGAGATCAACCTCCTGAGCAGAGATCAGGCTGCCATCTGCCTGCATATCACCGGCACGGGGCAGCAGATAGACCTTGGGTACCAGCGCTTTGACAGTCATGGCCGGCTGGCCTGCTTTGGCAGGCAGGCTGATGTCTTGCTCTACCAGCCAGACCAGATCGGAAGTTAGTTGGGCGATTTGTTCAGCTGAGAGCGCAATGCCTGGCCGCAGCTGTAATGCGGCACTTTGCTGCAGGCCGCTGTCCATCAACTGTGCGTACTCCGCTTCATCACTGGCATAGCCTTCCAGAAAACGTCGGCCTGTGAGTTGCGCGATTTGTTCGCGCACCAGACGCTGCTCTATAAAACCATCGCCGAGTCGCTTCTGTGTAAATGCCGGGTCCCATTTCAATTGAGCCAGCATTGCATCAGAGCTCAGCCATTGCTGGTATTGCGTGAAGCGTGCATCGCTTGCAAACAAGGGCCCTGAGCCAGGCTGTATGCTGAACAGTCGATTGCCTTCACTCGTAAGGCGACTGATCGCGACATCGATGGGCGCGGCCGGAAATGCGTCAGCGGCATGATCTTTGGTGATGGTTACGGGCAGACGCAGACTTGTTATTTCATCCGCAGGACTGTAGGGCAGAAGAGGGCCCCAGTCGCGCGATGAATAATTCAGCAGCCAGCCGTGATAATGGCTCTTGCTGTATTGACTGGTGCCGGATTCATGTATGCGGTGTGTGCCCTCTACATCGATGTTGCTGAGATTTTCCAGTGTTCCCGTGAGCCGGCCGCCCGCCAGAATCTGACTCTTGTCATTGCTGAGCTGCTCGCCGGATAAAACCATGTCGCTGCCGGCAATGATCTGCGCAGGATCGCTGTCGACAACGCGTGTTTCAAATTCCGTATGTTTGACTTTGTATTGTGTCCAGTTGCGAATCACCGTATTGCTGAAGCCAGCGTTATAGCTGGTGATGGCATCGTTCAGCGCTTCGCGTCGTAGTGAGCTTGTGGCTTCCCAATCACTGAAGGCTTTGACGGTATGGTCGTATTGTGTTTGTTGGGTCTGGTATTGCGACCATGCCTGATCAAAAATAATTTTTTGCTGCTGCCATGCCGCCATGAGTGAACCATCGGGGTCACTGCCAGCCATTGGTGGTGGCGCTAATACGATGAGTGGCACCACAGGTTTTTCACCGGGGGCGGCGGGTCGTTCATCAGGCGGGGGCAGTTTGAAGTAGGCCCAGGCCGGATCATTGCGTAAATAACTGCTGCCGGGTGTGGGGGTGCAGACTTCATTCATGCCTGCGCCCGTGCAATCAATACTATCGACATCGGGCAGCGGTGTTTTGCCTGGTACACCATCACTTAGTTGTGTTGCATCTGTCTTCCAGCGGTATTGCCCGGCACGGCTCCAGTTCTGCCAGCGAAAATATTCCAGCGGTGTTTTTTCACTGCTTCTGGCAGGTTGGAGGTAGCTGAGATCCGTACTCTCTCCCACCTGATGTTCTTCGGTAGTGACACCCTTATTGATATTCAAAAGCTTTTGGCTGTTCAGGCTGAGCTTGCCAGTTGCTTCTATGCGAGCTGCACGATTCGTGACCAGCTCGGCGCTGCCTGTGGCGCATCCACAGTCAGTCAGACTTCCGCCTATGCTCATGTCGCCACCAGAGAACAGCAGGGCATGTTCACTATTTTCGAATTCGTGCACGCCAATATCTACCCGTGTGGCAGCGGCAATCACAGGTGCTGCATCTGTGTCACCCGTGTTACTCAGCCGGTCAGCACTGATTGAAAGCGTGTCGGCAAAGATGCGACCGCTGCTGAGATTGGCGACGTCTGTTGCGGCCAGTTTGATCTTTGCCGCATCAATCACACCCCGGTTTTCCAGCCTGCCATCTATTGTGAGAACGAGGGTGTCGTCTGCGCTGAGGGTACCGTTGTTGCGTACACCCAGACCATGGGCCGTCCCGATCAGAAAAATCTTATGGGCATACATGCCGCCCAGAGCAGCCACATCTAGCGCAATACCGGTGGGAGCCGCGGCTGCAGTCTGGCCGGAGGATTGATCCATACCCTGGCTTGCATCCTCAAGTCTGAGTTGCAGCTCATTGGCCCAGATGCCTGCATTGATGCGTGCTGCCTGTGTCAGGATGGAGACCGCATCGGGGCGGCTGCCGTCCAGACCTTTGCCAGAAATTTCTAAGACACCATTCCCCATCGCATAGCCCTTCAATACACCGTCTGTTACAAGCGCTGAGCCAGTGGCGAGTTCTGTACGGGTAGCATGAATGAAGCCGCAGCCATCACAGCGTATTCCGGAAGGGTTAGCGATGATCAGCTCTGCTTTTTTACCGGCGATTTCTACATAGCCATTCAGTTGACTGGGCGATGAGCTATGGACCTGATTCACGATCACGCGTGCAGGCGCGGCCAGCAAGAACGGATTGGCGGGAACCCAACCGGCCAGCGATGTAGCTGATGCTGTACGGCCATTGTTGATGATGGCGCCCTTTGATTGAACATCGAATTGGCTGTAGCGATTCATTGAAACACCCGCCGAGGAGGGCGTAGCAATATCAACTTGTGGCAGCCCATTGGCGGTGTTCAGAATGATGGGTCGTTGATTTGCGGGTGCAGCAGGATGCGCGATGATTTGAGCGATTGCCGATGAAGACCAGCAAGCCCAATACAGGCAGCACAGTCCTAAGCAGCACAGTCGCAAGCAACATTGCATCTCGCCCATGATGGTGTGATTAATGAATTAATCAGGGAGCCGAGTGTAGCGATGCCTAATCGTGCTTGTCACACGATTGTGTGAATTGTTGTGTAGAAGTTGTAGATGCAAGGCAGAGGCGTCAGCTGCCGCAAAAATTTTATGCGGCAGCGAGCTTGGTAAAGACAGAGATGTTGCCTGATACTCAGTGTTGCTGTGTTCGGTCTTCGTTTTGCGCGAAGCTTTGACGCTGTGGCGTGCGTGATTCACTGCGTGATAGGGATACGGGTGGATGGACTCTGACCGGCTGGCTGGAACTGCCCACGCTGGAAAGCACGTTGCTGGTCGCTTCAGGCGCTGCATTCCATACAGGGTCGGCAATACCTTCAAACACGGCCTTGAGTTGCTTGCCCCAGTTGGTGCGTATCATCTGGAAGTATTGATTTTTTTCATCGATGGTGACGAAGCGATTCACGGACAAGGTATCGGTTTCATAGACCAGCAGATCAAGCGGGAAGCCCACGGAGATATTAGAGCGCAAGGTGGAATCCATGGAGATCAGGGCACACTTGGCGGCTTCATCCAATGGTGTCGATGGTGTGGTTACGCGATCAATAATGGGCTTGCCGTATTTGGCTTCACCTATCTGGAAGTAGGGATTTTCGTCATGCGATTCAATGAAGTTACCGGCAGAGTACATCTGGAACAGACGGCAGCGCTCGCCCTTGATCTGCCCGCCCAGGATCATGCTGACATTGAAATCAATGCCGAATTCTTCCAGCGCGCTGGCATCGCGTTTATGCACATTGCGTATGGCTTCACCCACGATTTGTGCAGCTTGATACATCGAGGTGGCCGTCCAGATACTCGCACCTTCGGGCGACTGATATTCAGCGACCATCTGGCGTATGGATTGAGAGATCGACAGATTACCTGCGGTCATGAGCACCATCATGCGGTCGCCGGGATTTTCGAAGACGCTCATCTTGCGGAAGGTGCCAATATGGTCGACGCCCGCATTGGTACGGGAATCCGACAAAAACACCAGGCCTGCATTGAGGCGCATCGCTACGCAGTAAGTCATGATGCTTGTCCGCTATTGGAAAGTTGAATTTTAACGCAGTAGCCTGTTGCAGGCTGCCCGCCTTTATCTAGATGATGCAGTGATTTCAAAATTTTCACAGCCGGCTGATATCGACGCGCACCGCCAGTGATTCTTCGCCCCCGCCGCGCCTGACGCCGCGCACCGGTGCAGCAGATTCATAGTCACGTCCTACGGCCAGCCGGCAATAGCCTTCATGCTGGAAGCAGGCGTGAGTCACATCAATGCTGACCCAGCCTGAGTAATCCACATCTTCTACCCACACATCGACCCAGGCATGACTGGCGCTATGCTCTACATCGCCCGGATCGATATAACCTGAGACATAGCGTACCGGTATGCCGACACTGTGACAGCAAGCGATAAACAAATGCGCATGATCCTGGCATACACCTTTGCCGAGCTGGAGTGCATCGGTGGCCGTGCTGGTGCTGAGTGTTGCGCCCGACTGATATGCAACTGCATGACAAATGGCTTGCGCCAGATCCAGCATATCGTGGCTGGAGACCCGGCTGGATGACACGAATTTTGCAGCGAAATCACGAACGCTGGCCGTGACTTCAGCCAGATGCGTGGCGACGGTAAAAGCGAGTGGTGAAAGCAGCATGTGCTCAGGTAGCCGTCCTGCAACAGGCGCTTGCACTTCTACGATGCCGCTGGCGACGATACGTACTTCCTGATGCGGCAGTGTGATGGTGAGCAGCTCGCTGCTGTTGCCATACGCATCTTCCTGTAACTGTCGGCTGCCTTTAGTCGTGATCTGCCATTGGCTGGTGCGCTGCAAAAGCTCAGTGCGCGGCGTCAGGCGCAGCTGTTGTATCGTATAACCTACCGTGCTGGCGTAGGAATAAACTGTTTCGTGGCGTATCGATAGTTTGGCGAGTTTCATGCTGCCAAGGGTAACAGGAAGTCGCGGCTGACCCGATTGCCCAGCTCATATATCTGCTCAAGAAATTCGGTAAGAAAATCATGCAGACCAAGGCGCATGATGTCTTCCATGCTGTTGAAACGCAGATCAGCATGCAGCCGGCCGGCATAGCGCTCGGTCTCCTGAGAGACATCATTGCGCACATGCGAAAGATTGTTCACTACTTCGCTCAGGCAGGCCATGAGTGAACGTGGCATGTCGTCGCGCAGTATGAGCAGCTCTGCGACGCGCTCGGGTGTGATGACATCACGATAGGCCTTACGATAAATTTCGAAAGCCGATACCGAGCGCAAGACAGCTGCCCAGTGATAAAAATCCATATCCGTAGCTGACAGTAATTCTCTGTCAGCGCCATGGAATTTAATGTCGATCAGGCGTGCTGTATTGTCGGCACGTTCAAGGAAAGTGCCGAGCCGGATGAAATAAAAAGCTTCATCTTTCAGCATGGTGCCTATGGTGACGCCGCGTGAAAGATGGGAGCGGTGCTTGACCCATTCAAAAAATTCACTGGGATCGCTGTCGAGAATTTTGTCTTTCTTTAACAGCTGGTTCATGTCCAGCCAGGTCGTGTTCAGCGTTTCCCATACTTCGGTTGTCAGGGTGCCACGGACTGCACGTGCATTTTCGCGCGCACTCGTCAGGCAGGAAGCAATCGAGGAATGATTTTCAGGATCGCGCACCATGAAATCGAGCACGTCTTTACGTGTCAGTACATTGTATTTTTCATCGAAGGCTGGCATCAGCTCGGAAATGCCGAGCAAGGCACGCCAGCCCTGTTCAGCTGCTTCAGCTGATTGCGGCAGTAGTTGTGTCTGTATATTCACGCCCAGCATGCGGGCAGTGTTTTCAGCGCGTTCTGTGTAACGGGCCATCCAGAACAGGTGATCGGCGGTTCGGCTCAGCATCTTATTTCTCCAGTACCCAGGTGTCTTTGGTGCCACCGCCCTGGGATGAATTGACGACCAGTGATCCTTCTTTGAGTGCCACGCGTGTCAGGCCGCCCGGCACCATGCTGACGGTCTTGCCGGATAAAACAAAGGGACGCAGATCGATGTGGCGCGGTGCGATGCCGGACTCAACATAGGTCGGGCAGGCCGAGAGTGCCAGCGTCGGTTGCGAGATATAGCCCTCAGGTTTGGCCTTCACGCGCTGGCGGAAATCTTCAATCTCTGCTTTGGTCGATGCAGGGCCGACCAGCATGCCGTAGCCACCCGCACCGTGCACTTCTTTCACGACTAGTTCGGCCATGTGGTCCAGGGTGTATTGCAGATCGTCTTTCTTGCGGCACTGATAGGTCGGTACGTTGTTGAGTATCGGTTCTTCAGACAAGTAGAAGCGAATCATGTCTGGCACAAAAGGATAGATCGACTTGTCGTCAGCCACACCGGTGCCTATGGCATTCGATAAAGTCACGCGACCTTCGCGATACACCGACAACAGTCCAGGCACACCCAGCGAAGAATCGGAGCGGAAAACGAGCGGATCAAGGAAGTCATCATCCACGCGGCGATAAATCACATCCACCCGTTTGGGGCCGCGTGTGGTGCGCATGTAGACGTGCTTGTTGTCGACAAACAGATCCTGACCTTCAACCAGCTCTACGCCCATTTGCTGTGCCAGGAAGGCATGTTCAAAATAAGCCGAGTTATACATGCCCGGTGTCATGACGACGACGGTGGGATCATCCACGCCCTGCGGTGCTACAGAGCGCAACATGTCGAGCAAGAGATCGGGGTAATGCGCCACTGGTGCAATTTTGTGACGCGCGAACAGATCGGGGAAGAGCCGCATCATCATTTTGCGGTCTTCCAGCATGTAAGACACGCCGGATGGCACGCGCAGATTATCTTCCAGCACATAGAATTCGCCGGCACCGGCACGCACGATATCCACACCGGCGATATGCGCATAGATGTCAGAGGCAACAGAGATGCCCTGCATTTCGGGCCGATACTGGGCATTGCGGAACACCTGCTCAGCAGGCATCACACCGGCTTTTACAATGTTCTGATCGTGATAAATGTCGTGAATGAAGAGATTCAGCGCCTTGACGCGCTGCTTCAGGCCGGTCTGCAGTTGCGCCCATTCAGCCGCCGGAATAATGCGCGGGATGATATCGAAAGGGATCAGGCGTTCAGTGCCGGCATCGCTGCCGTACACAGCAAAGGTAATGCCGACGCGCCTAAACACCAGATCGGCTTCAAGGCGCTTGCGCTCCACGATATCAGCCGGCTGTTCAGCCAGCCATTTTTCAAAATCACGATAATGCGGGCGAACCAGTCCCTTACCGTCCTCGTACATCTCATTGAAAAAAACAGGCATGGGCTAGCAACCTCTGAATAAATTCGAAATATGTATGGCTAGTGCTTACAAGAAGCATGCCAGCATTTGCTCAAACTAGGGACGACGCAGATGGTCTACGAAGCGCTGGGTCTCACTATCGGGCTTTGCGCTGAGTAAGGTCGCGATTACCATGGCCAGAAAGCCGGCCGGCACACCAAACACGCCCGCCGAAACCGGGGCGATATGAAACCACTGTCCGGCGTTGCTGCCGCCCAGTGCCGGACTAGTCTGCACCAAATAGATGAGGCAGACCAGAAAACCCGTGAGCATGCCCGCAATTGCGCCCTGTTGGTTCGCGCGTTTCCAGAAAACGCCCAAAACAAGTGCAGGAAATAATGTCGATGCAGCGATAGAGAATGCGGCACTGACCATGGACAGAATGTCGCCCGAACGGAAAGAGGCCGTGTAGGCCGCCAGCAGCGCAACTACCAGTAACAAGAGTTTAGAAATGGTGACTTGCTTCTGGCTGGAAGCTGAAGGGTTAACCATTTTGAAATACGTGTCATGCGAGAGCGCGCTGGAAATGGTGAGCAGCAGGCCATCGGCTGTCGACAGCGCTGCCGCCAGAGCACCTGCAGCGATCAGCGCCGAAATCACATACGGCAGCCCGGCGATTTCAGGCGTTGCCAGAACGATCATGTCGCCATCAATGGCGATTTCAGCCAGCTGCACCAGGCCGTCGGCATTGATGTCGATGATGCTGATCATCGGCTTGACTCTGTCAATATTGGCCCAGTAACTGACCCAGCTTGGAAGCTGTGTGTAATCCGATCCGACCAGTGTGGTGTAGATCTCATACTTAACTAAAACGGACAGCGCGGGCAGGGCGGTGTACAGCAGCATGATGAAAAACAGTGCCCAGAACACAGAGAGACGCGCTTGCGGCACCGAGCGCGTTGTGTACGAGCGCACCAGCAGATGCGGCAAGGCTGCGGTGCCCAGCATCAGGCAAAACACCAGCGCCAGAAAATTATTCCGCTTGATATCGGAGCTGGCCTTGTCTGCGCCGGGGAAGGGCTGCGTATGCGGTTGCAATGGCTGGGAGCGTAAGCGGTCTTGCTCACTTTCTGCCTGCCACAGTCTGCGCGCTTCTTCCGGGCTTTTGGGGTAATCCGCTAATGCGCGGTTGGCTGCCTTGATGTCGATCAGCGAGGCGTTGCTGGTCTGTAGTTCCTGCAGACGGCGACGTGCTTCGACCCGTCCAGCATTCCATGATTCTGGTAAGGCAGCGATCCTGGCATCGAAGCTGGCTGAGCGGCGCAGATACAGTGCGCGCACTTGTTTTTCGCTGTCTCTGGCTGTGATGATTTTTTCTTCAGCGCTGAGTTTGGCAACGGCAGAGCCATAGGCGATTTGCGGTATTGGGATGCCGGTCTGTTTCATGGACAGCCAGACCACCGGAATCATGAAAGCGACGATGATGATGATGTACTGCGCAATCTGCGTCCAGGTAATGGCACGCATACCGCCCAGAAAAGAACAGACCAAAATGCTGGCCAGCCCCAGAAATATGCCGACTGAAAAATCAATGCCGGTGAAACGTGATGTGATCAGGCCGACGCCGTAAATTTGAGCGACCACATAAGTAAATGAAATAATCAGCGTAGCGGCGACGGCCAGCAGACGTACAGGGGTCTGTCCATAGGGGCCTGAGTAGCGTGCCGCAAGAAAATCAGGCACGGTGTACTGACCGAATTTGCGCAGATAAGGTGCTATCAGCAGAGCCACCAGACAATAACCGCCAGTCCAGCCCATGATATAGGCCAGTCCATCAAAGCCCTGCAGATAAAGGCCGCCTGCAAGACCAATAAAACTGGCGGTTGATATCCAGTCTGCAGCCGTGGCCATGCCATTGAAGAGTGCAGGCACGCGGCGTCCGGCTACATAGTATTCAGAAACATCGGAGGTGCGGCTGAAGACGCCTATGAAGGCATACACCACAATCGTCGCAAACAGGAACAGATAACCCAGCCAGAAACGCGGAAAGCCTTCATGTTCAAGTATCGCCAGTGACACCAGCAGCACACCAAAGCCCAAGGTATAGAGCCCAAAGTAGCGCGTCAGCTGACGGGGGAAAGTATCAGAGCTCATCGTGACCTGTGTTTGTCATCAGCCTGTCCAGTTTTTTCATCACCAGTGCATAGACGGCAATGATGGCCAGATAGATCAGCGTAGCACCTTGCGCTGCCATATAAAAAGAAACGGGCCAGCCCAGGATGCTCAGGGCAGAGAGTTCACGCGCGAAAAAAACTACGCCGAAGCTGACCGCAAACCATACAGCCAGCAGCCCCAGTGTGAGCAGGCGCACGCGTCGCCAGTAAAGAAGGGCGCGATCTGTGTCGGTCATGAACTGAGCTTACTATCATTGCGCTTGCTGTTGCCAGCCATGCGCAGACTGATGCGAAACAGGCTGCCGGGGAAGCGAGCATCATTGCTGCGCGGGTTATTAAAAATATCGATTTCAGCGCCATGTCTTTGCGCGATTTCACGCACGATGGCAAGGCCCAGACCACTGCCTTCGACCTCACTGCCCAGAATGCGATAGAAGCGTTCGAACACATGGCCGCGTTCTGCGGCTGCAATGCCGGGGCCATTGTCTTCGACTTCTATGATGGCCAGCTGACGTTCAGTATCTTCATGCACACGCACCGTCACGCTGCCTGCCTGTTGTGTATAGCGCAGGGCATTGTCGATCAGATTATTCAGCAGCTCACCCAGCATGGTGGCATTGCCACGCACGTATACAGGTCGTTCATCTTGTTCAAAGCCCAGATCGATTTGGCGTGCCTGCGCCATCATGAACCATTCTTGTACGGTGTTGCGCGCCAGTTCGCCGAGTTCAATCAACTCGAAAGGCGTGGCCTGTGGCGATTCATTTTCTGCGCGCGCCAGTGCCAGCAACTGATTCACTAGCCGGGTGGCAGATTCCGAACTTTTGGACAGCTGCACCAGCGAGCGCTGTATCTCTTCACGGTTATCTTGTCGCAATGCCAGTTCGGATTGCATGCGCATTCCGGCCAGCGGTGTTTTCATCTGATGTGCTGCATCGGCGATGAAACGTTTCTGTGACTGCAGACTCTGAGAAAGGCGACTCAGCATATCGTTGAGTGAACGTACCAGAGGTGAAATTTCTTCCGGTACGGCCTGAGAATCGATGGGCGATAAATCATCAGGTCGTCGTGATCGTATGTTGTCCTGCAAGGTCGTCAATGGCGAGAGACCGCGCGAAAGTGCAAACCAGAGCAGGGTGATGGCAATCGGCAGGATGATGAATTCAGGCAGGATCACGCCCTTGATAATCTGATTCGCCAGTTCGCGTCTTTTCTCCAGCGTCTCTCCGACTTGCACCAGAGCGTAACGTGTTTCTTCGCTGCTCAGGCCACTGGTGCGTGTGGTTTGCAAATTTACATAGGTATATGCAACCCGCACATCGGCATTGCGCATCTGCGCATCCCGCAGCATGACTGCCCATGGCACGGGTTTATCTTCATCTTCAGGCAGGGGTATGTCGCTGTCACCTGCAATCAGCTCGCGTTGCGGACCGCTGACTTGAAAATACACATTGTCGATATCGTCAGCACGCAAAATGTCGCGTGCCGAGAAGGGCAGTCGTGCGCTCAGTTCACCATTGACTTCCTTTACCTGCTGCGCCAGCACGGTGACGCGGTCTTCGAGTGCGCGGTCAAAAGGTTCATTCGCAATTGATTTGGCGATCAGATAGGTCACGCCTATGCTGAGCGGCCATAACAAAAGCAGCGGCATCAACATCCAGTCAAGAATTTCACCAAACAGCGAGCGTTGTATGCGCTGTTCTCGTGCATCCTCTGCCTGAGAGGCAGGCGCTGGTGTCCTGCTATCGAATTTCACAGAAAGTCTCAGACGACGCCAGCATCGGCAGCTGGCGTGGTGGCAGCAATTTTTTCCAGGCAGTAGCCGAGGCCGCGTACAGTGGCAATTCTTACGCCGCCGCTTTCGAGTTTTTTACGCAGCCTGTGCACATACACTTCAATCGCATTGTTGCTGACCTCTTCTCCCCATTCGCAGAGATGATCAACTAACTGTTCTTTGGACACCAGACGGCCGCTGCGCTTGAGCAGGACTTCGAGCAAACCCAGTTCGCGCGCCGACAGGTCGATCATGTGATCGTTCACATAGGCGATACGCCCGACCTGATCAAATGACAATGCGCCATGGCGAATCACGGTGGGCCCGCCTCCGGCTCCGCGCCGTGTCAGTGCGCGCACGCGCGCCTCAAGTTCGGACAGGGCAAAGGGTTTCGCCATATAGTCATCAGCACCGAGGTCGAGACCCTTGACGCGCTGTTCCACTGAATCGTTGGCCGTCAATATCAGCACCGGCACGCGTGAATCGCGTGAACGTAATTTTCTGAGCACTTCGAGGCCGGACATCTTGGGCAGATCCAGATCCAGAATGAGGAGATCAAAGTCCTGGGTAGACAAAGCGCTGTCGGCAGCCTGGCCGTTATTGACGCAATCAGTCACATAGCCTGACTGGCGCAGGGAGCGCGTCAGGCCATCAGCCAATACGCTGTCATCTTCGGCAAGCAGGATACGCATGGATGAATGGACGGAGGAGAAGATAGGAACAACAGGCAGTCTATTGGGTTTGTACCTTGCCAGCAACCAATGACTGCGTGCAGGGTTTTTCCTGAACTTATCGGATTAATAATTTTTTTACTGAATTGGGGCTTGCGTCTTCCACTGTTTTTTTATACAGTACTACCTGAACTGGCTTTTGCCACGCCAGCCTGAGCATGATTTACCCGATAACGTATTGAGAGAGCAGCCATGGACGACAAAAAAGTACCGAATTCCGAAAAAGCCAAGGCACTGGGCGCCGCACTGGCGCAAATAGAGAAGCAATTTGGCAAAGGCTCGGTCATGCGTCTGGATGGCGCTGTGGCTGAAGAGGTGCAGGTTGTCTCCACCGGCTCACTTGGTCTGGACGTCGCTCTGGGTGTGGGTGGCCTGCCACGTGGCCGTGTGGTTGAAATTTATGGTCCTGAATCTTCCGGTAAAACCACGCTGACCCTGCAAGTGATTGCAGAGATGCAGAAACTGGGCGGCACCTGCGCCTTTATCGATGCCGAGCACGCTCTCGACACCACTTATGCGCAAAAGCTGGGTGTGAATCTGAATGATTTGCTGATCTCTCAGCCAGATACCGGTGAGCAGGCGCTGGAAATCACGGACGCTCTGGTGCGCTCAGGTGCGGTCGATCTGATCGTTATCGACTCGGTGGCGGCACTGACGCCCCGTGCTGAAATTGAAGGCGATATGGGCGATTCACTGCCCGGCCTGCAGGCACGTCTGATGTCGCAGGCACTGCGCAAGCTGACTGGCTCCATCAATCGTACCAATACGATGGTTATTTTCATTAACCAGATTCGTATGAAGATTGGTGTCATGTTCGGCAACCCTGAGACCACCACCGGCGGTAATGCGCTGAAATTCTATGCTTCCGTGCGTCTGGATATACGTCGTACCGGT
>CAIQLE010000375.1 GCA_903872555.1 uncultured bacterium | reverse complement strand
TACGCATACGGACGCCTTGCGCCGTACGGGAGATTGGTGGTGATCAGTTTTCATTCGCTTGAAGATCGCATCGTCAAGCGGTTCATGGCTTCCAAAGCCAATGTGCCGCAGCCTGACCGTCGCTTGCCGATCCGTGCGGTCGATCTGCCCCAGCCTGAAATGAAACTTCTGTCCAAAACCAAACCTTCAGCTGCAGAAATTGCCGCCAATCCGCGCGCACGTTCTGCTGTCATGCGTTGCGCCATGCGTTTGCCCGAAGGGGTGGCCGCGTGAGCAACCGCACTCTGCTGCCCATACTCGCGCTGCTGGTGCTGTGCTCGCTCATGCTTGTCAATTCGCAGTATCAGGCGCGTCGTTTATTCATTGAGCTTGAGCAGGCCCAGTTACGCCAGCGTGAACTGGAAACGGAATGGGCGCAGCTGCAACTGGATCAGTCTAAGCTGGCCAAACATGAACGTATTGATGGCATCGCCAAAACTCTGGGTATGAGTGCACCCGGTGCTGCGCGTACTCAGTACATGAATGCGGGGGGCAAATAATGCGCGCGCCCAGCCGTAAAGCAACCGCCCGCGGCGTCGCGTTTTCGCATAGCCCTGTGCTGGCCGTACAGTTGCCGGCCTGGCGCTCGAAGTTCACTTTATTTTTCTTGTTCTGCGCCTTTGTTCTTCTGGCCGGGCGCGCATTCTGGTTACAGGCCTTGTCAACTGACTTCCTGCAGAAAAAAGGTGATTCGCGCTATACGAGCACTCTGGAGATGCCGGCAGTACGTGGAAAAGTATTTGATCGCAATGGCAAAGTATTGGCCACATCCTTGCCGGTAAAAGCCATAGGCGCTTTTCCGAAAGTGATCAATGTCTCTGACGAAAAATTACTCAGGCTCGCCCAGTTGCTTGATATGGGTTTGCCAGAATTAAAAAAGAAACTCGACCCAAATCGAAATTATGTTTACCTGAATCGGCAGGTAGAACCTGATGTGGCTAAACAGATTGCAGCGCTCGAGATAGCCGGCATTGATCAGAAAGTAGCTTATAAGCGTAACTATCCGGCTGGTCCGGTGGCTGCGCACATTTTGGGCTTTACGAATCTTGAAGATGTGGGGCAGGAAGGCATAGAGCTGGCACAGCAAAATGTACTCGGCGGCAAGCTGGGCAGTCGTCGCGTGATCCACGACAGGATGGGTCGTGTGATTGAAGATATTGAATTTATACGTGAGCCTCAGGACGGGCGTGATCTGACGCTTTCCATCGACAGTAATATTCAATACATCGCCTTTACACAATTGCAGCGTGCTGTTACTGAGAACCGCGCCAAGGCGGGTGCCATAGTTGTGCTGGATGCCAAGACAGGTGAAGTACTGGCACTGGCGAATATGCCGACCTACGATCCGAATATTCGTCAGGGGCTGACCGGTGCGCAATTGCGCAATCGTGTGATGACTGACACCTATGAGCCGGGCTCCACCATGAAGCCCTTCACGGTGGCGCTGGCACTGGAAAAAGGTCTGGTCACACCGAACACTATGCTCGATACGCCCGGCAAGCTGACCATAGGCTCGGCCACCATAGGCGATGCACATGCGCATGCGGCGAGTTTGTCGGTCACGCAAATCATTCAGCAATCATCGAATGTCGGAACGGTGCGCATGGCTTTCAAATGCGAGCCACGCGATATGTGGGATATGTTCACTTCGGTAGGATTCGGACAGGCGCCACGCTTCGGGTTTCCCGGTGCTGTGGCCGGTCGTATGCGGCCGTATAAATCCTGGCAGCCGATTGAGCAGGCCACCATGAGCTATGGCCATGGCATATCCGTGTCGCTGATACAGATTGCGCGTTCTTACATGATCTTTGCGCGCAATGGTGAAATGATCCCCTTGTCATTCCAGAAGCTGAATCAGCTGCCTCAGCCACAACGCATCATCTCGGAAAAAACTGCCTTGCAGATGCGCGAGATGATGGAAAAAGTCGTCGGTCCCGGCGGCACAGCTCCATTGGCGCAAGTGCGAGGCTATCGCGTGGCCGGTAAGACAGGTACAGCACACAAACTGGAGGGTGGTCGTTACGTCAATAAATACGTCGCATCCTTCGTAGGCTTTGCGCCAGCGTCTGATCCGCGCGTGATTATCGCCGTCATGATTGATGAGCCTTCGAACGGTAAGTATTTCGGCGGCTCGGTGGCAGCGCCAGTGTTTGCGAATGTGGCGGCGAGTGCCTTGCGCTCCCTGAATGTCTCGCCCGATACCAGCGTCACGAATGTGATCATGCCACCCGAACCTGTCACGGAGAGCATGTAATGGCTGCCGTGTTCGCTCATACCGAATTGAATAGCGCACTGAGCCACGGGCTGAGCCTTGAGCTGAACCGCTGGCTGCGTGAGGTGGCGCCATCGGCACAACTTTCGCTGGATTCGCGTCAGATCAAACGTGGTGATGTATTTATCGCCTGTCCGGGTGACTCAGGTGATGGCCGCACCTATATTGCGCAGGCTATCGATGCAGGCGCAGCCGCGGTGCTGTTTGATGATGCACATGACTTTCACTGGAATGAAGCCTGGACGGTGCCGCATCGTGCCGTGACAGATCTGACTAAGGCAGCGGGCATGATTGCGCATGACTGGTATGGTCAGCCTGATCATGAATTATTCAGCGTTGCCATAACCGGCACCAATGGCAAGACCTCTTGCACGCAATGGCTGGCTCAGGCTTTGTCCAGTGAAGAATTGCCGACCGCCGTCGTTGGCACCCTAGGCGTAGGTTTATACCGAGATGGTGTGAGCCATGGTTTCATTGCTACCGGATTCACCACGCCAGATGCGGTGCAGTTGCACAGACATCTGGCCGAACAAAAACAGCAGGGCGCAAAGGCACTGGCAATCGAGGCCTCATCGATAGGTCTGGTCCAGGGGCGCATGAATGAATTGCATATCGATGTGGCCGTGCTGACCAATTTCACGCGTGATCATCTTGATTTTCATGGCGACATGCAAGCTTATGAAGCAGCGAAAGCCATGCTGTTTGACTGGCCCGGCCTGCAGCATGCCGTGCTCAATCTGGATGATCCCATGGGCATCAGAATGATGGCGCGTCTGCAGGAGCGTCATCCGGAAGTCACGCTGTATGGCTATGCAACACAGACAGTCGATGCTGTGTCACTGACAGGCGTGAAGTTACTGGCAGCCAGCGATATACGGATTGCTCAGCATGGAACCAACTTCCATCTGAGCTCGCCTTTCGGTTCAGGTACGGTGCGTACGCAGGTGATCGGTCAATTCAATGTCAGCAATATGCTGGCGATTGCCTGCGTATTGTTTGCACGTGGCATGTCATGGAATACCGTTGTCACTTTACTCGAAGCACTCGAACCTGTACCCGGACGCATGCAACAGCTGGGTGGTCATGAGGGACCATTGGCTGTGATCGATTATGCGCACACACCGGATGCACTTGAAAAAGCACTGGCGGCATTGCGTCCGGTGGCCGAGGCGCGGCATGGACAGCTCTGGTGTGTATTTGGTTGTGGTGGTGACAGAGACGCAGGCAAGCGACCACTGATGGCCGCTGCGGCGAATCATGCCGATCATCTGGTGATTACCAGCGATAACCCGCGCAGTGAAGCGCCGGCAGACATCATCGCGCAGATCCTGTCGGGTCTGCCTGAATCCGAAAAACATAAGCTGCAAGTATTAGAAGACCGAGCCAGCGCTATTTTGTCGGCGATACGGCATGCAGGAAAAAATGATGTGGTGCTGGTGGCCGGAAAAGGTCACGAGGATTATCAGGAAATCAAAGGCCGTCGCCTTGCCTTTCGCGATGCTGATCATGCAGCGCTGGCACTGGCTACGCGCGCCACACGATATGGAGGCCACTGATGCAGGCAGCACTGTCTGAATTATTGAGCGCCATACCGGGCGCACGTCTGACTGCGCCGGCCACATTTAGCGGTGTGTCGACCAGCAGCCAGAGCATCGAAGCAGGCAATCTGTTTGTAGCCCTGCGCGGCGAGCGTTTTGATGCGCATGAATTTTTACCTGAAGTGGTGGCGCGCGGCGCAGCGGCTGTGGTGCTTGAGCGTGTGCCAGAAGGCTTTCATTTGCCAGCACTGGTGGTGCCGGATACGCGTTATGCGCTGGGTCAGATTGCGCACTGGTGGCGTCAGCGTTTTGAGATACCCGTGATTGGTGTCACCGGCAGCAATGGTAAAACCACCGTCAAGGAAATGATTGCTTCCATATTGGCAGCTGCATATGGCGCAGATAATTATTTATCGACACGCGGCAATCTGAATAACGAGATTGGTGTGCCGCTGACTTTGTTCCGGCTTGAAGCACGTCATCGCGCAGCAGTGATAGAAATGGGCATGAATCATCCCGGCGAAATTGAGCGCCTGTCTGAAATTGCTGCACCTACGGTAGGTCTGGTGAACAATGCGCAGCGCGAGCATCAGGAATTCATGGCCAGCGTCGCTGCTGTCGCAGAAGAAAATGGCGCTGTTATCAAAACACTGGCAGCGAATGCCTGCGCCGTATTCCCGGCTGATGATGAATTTACGCCGCTCTGGCAGAGCTATGCCGGCGCACGCCTTACGAACAGCTTTGGTCTTGAAGTGCATGCAGGACAGACTGCAAGCTCAGTTGCAACACCTGCAGCTGTCACTTGCAGCTGGCATGCACTGGCCTTCGGCAGTCACCTGAGTATTCAGGCTCAGGGACAGGTGATGAACGTCAGTTTGTCTGCCGCCGGTGTGCATAACGTACGCAATGCACTCGCAGCCTGCGCAGCGACACTCGCCATGGGCATTGATGCCGCCAGCATCGTGCGTGGACTGGAAGCCTTCGTGCCAGTCGCCGGACGTCTGCAAAAAAAATCTGCGGTGAACGGTGCGCTCGTGATTGATGACACCTATAACGCCAATCCTGATTCCGTACGCGCTGCCATCGATGTACTCGCGAGTGCACCGGCTCCGCGCACGCTGGTGCTGGGTGATATGGGCGAAGTGGGCACGGAAGGCGTCGCCTTCCATGAAGAGATAGGCGAATACGCACGCGCACATCAGATTGAACATTTATTCACGCTGGGCCAGCTGGCGCGTCATGCAAGTCTGGCCTTTGGCAGTGCTGCCGTACATTTCGACGATATGGACAAACTTAATGAAGTTGTCGCCATGGTGCCTGCAGGTGCCAGCGTACTCGTCAAAGGATCGCGTTTCATGAAAATGGAACGTGTCGTTCAACGTCTGACCGGCACTGCCGCAGGAGCTCACTGATATGCTGCTTTGGCTCGCACAACATTTTCAAGATCAGGTCGGCGCCTTGCGCGTCTTTAACTTCATCACTTTCCGTGCGGTGTTTGCGACACTGACAGCCTTGCTGATCGGTCTGATCGCTGGTCCGGCCGTGATACGCATGCTGACCCGTCTGAAGGTCGGACAGGCAGTGCGTACCGATGGTCCGCAGACTCATCTGGTGAAATCCGGTACACCCACCATGGGTGGCGCACTGATACTGATAGGTATTGCCGTGTCCACCTTGTTGTGGGGTGACTGGAGCAATCGTTTCATCTGGCCCGTGCTGGTCGTGACCCTGGGTTTTGGTGTTATCGGATGGGTCGATGATTATCGTAAGGTTGTGTTCAAAGATCCGAATGGCATGGCATCGCGTGAAAAATATCTGTGGCAATCACTGATAGGTCTGGCGGCTGCTTTCTATCTCGCCTTTTCCGTCTCCGGCCCCACCAATACTAAAGTCTTGGAATTGTTCACTGCCTGGGTGCAGTCCGGCTTTGCGATGGACTTGCCGCCCAAGGCTGACCTGATCGTGCCTTTTGTAAAAACCGTCAGCTATCCGCTCGGCGTGTGGGGATTTATTGCGCTGACTTATTTCGTCATTGTGGGCACCAGTAATGCTGTCAACCTGACCGATGGTCTGGACGGTCTGGCCATTATGCCGACTGTGATGGTCGGCTCTGCATTAGGACTCTTTGCCTATCTCACAGGTAGCGCTACCTATTCAAAATATTTGCTGATACCGCACATACCGGGCGCAGGTGAGCTCTTGATTTTCTGCGGTGCGATGGCAGGCGCTGGTCTGGCTTTCTTATGGTTTAACGCTTACCCGGCACAAGTGTTTATGGGTGACGTGGGAGCGCTTGCTCTGGGTGGCGCTCTGGGCACGATTGCTGTGATCGTGCGGCAAGAAATCGTGCTTTTCATCATGGGTGGAGTATTTGTTGTTGAGACCTTATCGGTGATGCTGCAAGTGGCTTATTTCAAATACACCAAGATGCGCACCGGCATAGGTAAGCGCGTTTTGCTGATGGCACCACTGCATCATCACTATGAACAAAAAGGCTGGAAAGAGACGCAGGTGGTCGTGCGTTTCTGGATCATCACCATGATGCTGGTGCTGGTGGGGCTGGGCACATTGAAGCTGCGGTAAAAATGACGATCAAGTGAAGATCAAAATGAAACAAGGGCAAGCATAAGCATGAATTACAGCGGCAAACAGGTACTGGTACTGGGACTCGGTGAGTCCGGCCTCGCCATGGCGCGATGGCTGGCCCGTGCCGGCGCACGCCTGCGCGTCGCCGATACCCGTGCCATGCCTGAACGTCTGCCTGCATTAAAAGCCATCCAGCACGATGTGGAGTTTGTGGCGGGCGAGTTTGCGCCGGCACTGCTGGAAGGTATGGATTACGTCGCAGTCAGTCCGGGCCT
>CAIQLE010000374.1 GCA_903872555.1 uncultured bacterium | reverse complement strand
CCGCTGTGCCAGATTGGCTTTCGACAGATCGGCACCCGAAAGATTGGCATTTTCAAAATCAGCACCACGCAGGTCCACGCCTGATAAAGCGGCATCGGTCAGATCACAGTATTTGCAGGCATTGGTAACGCGCAGGTTCTCAAGTTTCACCGGGTCGGCAGCAAGTACGGACAAGGTGGCGCCGCCAGCGGCAAGCAGAGTAGCCAGCTTCAGAGCGGCCAGAGTAGTGGAATTCAGTGACACGTTGATTCTCTCCGTGGATAAAGTTCGCGCCCAGCGCGCGCACCGTAGAATGATACTTGATCCCGGAGAAACACATGGCCAAGGCCTCGTCATTAACTGCAATGAAAATTTTACGCCATAGGCTGTAGCAACATCTGCGAGGGCTTAGGTGCATTGTGAAAGAAATGGATTAATTCTTCAAAGGGCAATGGCAGGCTGAAAAAATTTCCCTGTCCTTCTTCACAGCGCTGTTGATTCAAAAAATCGAGCTGCTCTGAGGTCTCTATGCCTTCAGCCACCACCTTATGACGCAGACTATTCCCCATGCTGATGACGGCGCTCACAATAATGCCATTGTCCGTGTTGGCCACGATATCGTGCACGAAAGACTGATCAATTTTAAGCACATCAATCGGAAACCGGCTCAGGTAACTCAGACTGGAATAGCCCGTGCCAAAATCGTCGATGGCCAGTTGTATACCCAGCTTTTTAAGCCCTCTTAGTATGGCTCCGCTGGAATCGACATTGCGCATGAGTACACTCTCGGTCAATTCAATCTGCAGGTAACGCCCATCCAGACCCGTTTCCTTCAATATGCACTGACAATTCCTGACAAAATCTTTGTCGCGAAATTCAGCCGCTGAGACATTGACGGCAACACTAATCTCCGGCCTGCCCTGCTCCAGCCACAGCTTTGCATCGGTGCAGGCCTGACGCATCACAAACTGGCCTATGGACAAGATCAGGCCGGATTCTTCGGCAACCGTGATGAAGCTATCCGGATACAGCAAACCTTTCGTGGGATGCCGCCAGCGGATCAGCGCCTCGACGCCCGTGATTTCCCCGGACACCAGATCGATTTTTGGCTGATAGTGCAGGACGAATTGCTTCTGCGCGATGGCTTGCCTGAGTTCAGATTCTACGGACTGTCTCTGTATGGACTGAGCATTCATCTGCACATTAAAAAACTGGAAATTATTCCGGCCGTTTTTCTTTGCGTGATACATCGCATTGTCGGCGTTTTTAATCAGGGTCTCGCCATCATCACCATCATCCGGAAAGACGCTGATACCTATGCTAGTGGTGATATGCAATTCATGGCCTTCGATATCGTGTGGACTGGCGAAGGATTGCAGAATTTTTTCAGCCGTGATGATTGCGTATTCTGCCTGCAGGTCTTCCAATATCAGGATCAGAAATTCATCACCTCCATGGCGACTGACGGTATCGGATTTTCGTATTTGTGCACTCAGTCGCTTGCCTACCGATTCCAGCAATTTGTCACCGATGGTGTGTCCCAGTGAATCATTGATGTGCTTGAAATTATCCAGATCCAGAAACAGCACGGCCAGTTGGGTG
>CAIQLE010000373.1 GCA_903872555.1 uncultured bacterium | reverse complement strand
TGATTGTTTTGATTGAATATCGGTCATCTGTATTTCTAACAAGCGCACGTGTTTTTCCTGAGACTTCGATAAGCTGCCTGATACTGATACTGATTCTGATGCATGCCTTCAGCTTCCGCTGTGTTCCAGTGCTTCCTGTTGTTCCAGCCATTCAGCTTCCAGCTGGTCCAAGTCCTTGCTGCAGACAGCCTGTGCTTCTTGCAAGGTTTTGAGTTCAGACTTGCGGCTGTTGTCGTAAATATCCGGTTCGGCCAGTTTGGCATCGAGCGCTGATTTTTGCTGATGCAGCTCGGCGATTTTTTCTTCCAGTCGCTTGATGCGCGTTTCGATAGTTTTGCGCTTGCCTGAAGACACCGCTGGTGCAGCCGGCTTGGGCGCTGTAGGCACTGCAGCAGCAATGGCAGCAGCGGTGGGTGCAGCAGTCGCAGGGCCAGCCGCTGCCAGATTTTTTGCCTCCAGCTTGGTCTTGAACAGCCAGTCTTTGTAATCGTCGAGATCACCATCGAAAGGCGTTAGCGCGCCATCGGCCACGATCAGGAACTGGTCGGTGGTGGCACGCAGTAAATGCCTGTCATGCGAGACCAGCATCAGTGTGCCTTCGAACTGTGCCAGTGCATCGGTCAGGGCTTCGCGGGTTTCAAGATCCAGATGGTTGGTCGGCTCATCCAGCAGCAGCAGGTTAGGACGCTGCCAGACGATTAGGGCTAGCGCCATTCGCGCTTTTTCGCCACCTGAAAATGGCTTGATCGGGCTGGTGACCATATTGCCGGGGAAGTTGAAACTGCCAAGGAAATTGCGCAGCTCTTGTTCCCGTACGGTGGGGGCAATGCGTGCCAGATGCCACAGCGGTGATTCATCATGGCGCAGCATTTCCAGCTGATGCTGTGCAAAGTAACCAATCACCAGACCTTTGCCGAAATTCGCATCGCCATGCAGAGCCTGCAGTTCACCGGCAATGGTTTTAATGAAAGTCGATTTACCTGCGCCATTCACGCCCAGTAGGCCAATGCGCTGACCGGTCTGCAATGAAAAATTGATGGCCGAGGCGATCTGTTTTTCTAAACCTTCTTCGCTGCGATAGCCTATAGATACATCATCCAGTGTCAGCAAAGGGTTCGGTGCGCGCAGAGGCTCGCGGAATTCAAATGAAAATTCAGCCGCCGCACGCAGTGGTGCCAGTTCTTCCATCCTCGCCAGTGCCTTGATGCGGCTCTGTGCCTGCTTCGCTTTGGAGGCTTGTGCTTTGAAGCGGTTGATATAGGACTGCAGATGTTCCTGCTTGCGCTGCTGCTTTTCCAGCATGCCTTGCGCCAGAATCATTTGCGCGGCGCGCTGGCGTTCGAAGGATGAATAGTTGCCGGTATAGCGTTTCAGTTTACGTTCGTCGATATGCACGATCACATTCACCACACCATCCAGAAAATCTCGGTCATGTGAAATCACGATCAGAGTGCCCGCATAGCGCTTGAGCCAGTCTTCCAGCCAGATGATGGCGTCCAGATCCAGGTGATTGGTGGGTTCATCCAGCAGCAACAAGTCAGACGGGCACATGAGTGCCTGCGCCAGATTCAGGCGCATGCGCCAGCCGCCGGAAAAGCTGGAGACTGATTGCGTCATTTGCTCTTGTGTAAAACCCAGACCAGCCAGCAACTGCTCGCCACGCGAACGCACGGTATAGGCATCGGCATCGGCCAGCAGACCATACAGCTCGCCCATGCGGTGGCCGGCAGCATCCAGATCATGATGCGCTTCGACTTCCGCTAATTCAGCTTCCAGCTTGCGTAAGGTGACATCGCCGTCGATGGCGTATTCAATCGCCTGGCGTTCCAGTGCCGGCGTTTCTTGCGCCACATAGGCCATGCGCCAGTTGGGTGGAAAGTCGATATTGCCCTGATCCGGATGCAGTTCGTCTCGCAGCATGCCGAACAGGGTGGATTTGCCTGCGCCGTTGGCGCCGATCAGGCCGATTTTATCGCCCGGGTTGAGTGTCAGATCGACGTTTTCAAACAGCGGTTTGGTGCCGCGCATGAGGCTGAGTTGTTGCAGGCGGATCATAAAGGCTTTACAAAGAATAAAAAATCAACAAGGGCGGGAGGATGTCAGCTTATGTGAGCTCATCACTTTGAACAGCGTGACCCGGCCTTGTGCGTAAAAAAAAGAAGAAAAAAATTACAGCTGGTCTGCCGTCAGCAAGAACACAGCTTCATCGCCTGCACTGGTCGACAGCCAGGTCAGCTCGTAGTCTGAGAAGGCCGCTTCGGCCTGAGGGAATTCATTGCCTATCTCGACGATCAGTACGCCATGTCGGCTCAGATGCTGCTTGGCTCCGGCAACGATTTTACGCACCAAATCCATGCCATCTTCACCGCCCGCCAGTGCCATGCTGGGCTCATGCCGGTATTCTGCGGGCAGGCTTTTCATGGATTTGCTGTTCACATAGGGCGGATTGGTGACGATGATGTCATAGGTTTTTTTCGGCAGCTTGCTATAC
>CAIQLE010000372.1 GCA_903872555.1 uncultured bacterium | reverse complement strand
CGTACCGTGGGCGGTGCGACAGCGGGTGAGCAGCAGACCATCAGTTTCAGCGCCGATGCGACCGCTGACGGCAGCGTGACTTTCGGTGGTGTGACCGTGAGTTTCTCAAGTGGCGATACATCAACGGCTATTGCAGATAGTCTGGCAGCAGCTCTCAGAGGTTCGACTTTCTCGGCCAACTCTGGCCGCAGCATCAGTTCCAGTGGTGGTGTTGTCACGATGTCCTATGCTGCATCTGAAGGCAATGTGGATGAAGGAACAGTCACCGCGACAGGTGTCTCAGTGCTGACTGCAGCGGAGGAAACTCTGCCGGCGATTTCTGATACGACTGAAACTATTGCAGCACCGGGTGCCTTCCTGAAGAGTGGTGCACTGAGTTTTTCAACCGATGGCTCGACAGTCACAGCCAGCTTCCTGGCCAATGACGGCGTGACCACTACGATGGATGGATCGGTTGATCCGACCACGGGCAAAGTCACCTTCCTGGCAACTGCAGGTACTGCCAATGCAACCGTTATTTCGGGTGATCTGAGCTATGTATTCAAGGATGTGAATGGGGCTGTCGCAGATCTGACCAGTCGCACTGCGACTCTGTCGGTCGACGTGTCTGGCAGCATTCCTGCGCTGAAATCAGGTGATCTGTTGATCAACGGCGTCAATATCGGCGCTTCGTATGCCAGCGATGACAAGGTTTCACCGAGTAATAATGCGGGCGGCTCATCGATCGCCATCGCAGCAGCCATTAATTCCAAGTCCGCCCAGACGGGTGTGACCGCGGTTGTGAATCCGAACGAGATGCATGGCTCGGCTATGTCGGGCGCTTCGGTGGTGAGTGGTGATTTGACTATCAATGGATTCTCGATTCCGCGCATCACGACTGTTTTGAACAATGCGCGTGAATCGCGTGCTGCTACAGTCGCTGCGATTAACTTCATGACGGCCAAGACCGGTGTGAAAGCAATCGATACACAGAATGACGCTCAGGGTGTTCGTCTGGTGGCAGAAGATGGTCGCAATATTGAAGTGACCTTCCAGAATCTGACCTCCAGCGATACCGATTTTTCAGCCCGTACAGGCTTGCGTTATGGCGTACAAAGCGGCACTTATTCGCTCGAATCGAAGGTGGAGCAGGGTATCAAACTGACTTCTACGGCAACGGGTGATGTAGCGCGTGCACGTCTGACGACAACGAATTTTGCTGACAATATTTCCAGTCAGGTGATGGGTTCGCGTGCTGAAGTCACGGATTCTTCAGCTATCAAGACGCTCAAGGAAGGTGATCTGGTCATCAATGGCATCGCTGTCCCTGGCAGCCGCACCATAGACGATAAAGCATCCAGCACGATTTCTGATACCAGCGCCGCTGCCGGCAGCGCGATTTCGATTGCTGCGGCGATCAATCGTGTGGCCGATGTCACCGGTGTGAAAGCCACCGCGGTGGGTGCCGAAGCAACAGGTAACACCACGGTGCGCGGAGCAGGCACAGGTATGCAAAGCCTGTTCATCAATGGTGTTGATGTCAGCGTCAATTTTTCGGCAGGCAGTACCGCCGGTGAACGTGTTGATGAAGTTGTCAGTAAAGTGAATGCACTGACAGGTTCGCATGGCGTCGTCGCTGAAAAAACTCAGACCGGCGCACTCAGCCTGAAGACGGTTGATGGCCGTAATCTGTCGGTTTGGTTTGACAGCACGCTGACCGCTGATAATTTTGGCCTCGGTTTAGATGGCAGTACGCCTGTAGCTGGTGTCAGCTCAGTCGATACGGCAACAGCTACCAGCAACACAGCAAGCACCGTGTATGGTCGCGTTGAGTTGTCCTCGCCGACAGAATTCACTGTAACTCCAGGCGTGAATGGCTACAAAGATGAAAGCAACTTTACTGCCCTGGGTTTCCAGGAAGGTAGTTTTGGTGGTGTGGTTAATGATGCGGATGGCAAGATGTCGCCGCCGCGCACAGGTCGCCTGGCTTTCCAGGTCGGCGCAACCGCTGGCCAGCTGATCACGATTGATCTGGCTGACTTTGGTAAGGGCGGCCCGATTACAGGTTCAATCACGGGTGACGTGGATAATCCCGGCACAGTGACTACGACCGCCAACATGACGACGACCCATCTGACAGCGGGCACGCAAAGCCTGTATGTGAATGGTGTTGAAGTCAAAGTCGATTTTGCGATTGACCTGACTTCCTCCAAAACGCCTGAAGTTCAGCGCCGTGAGGCAGTTGTGTCTGCCCTGAATGCGGCACGTGCTGATACGGGTGTGACGGCAACAGATAACGGTTATGGTATCTCGCTTTCAACCGGAGAGTCCGGTCGCAATCTCTCGCTCTGGTTTGACAGCTCAAAAGTGCCGGATGCGAATGAATTTGGTCTGGGTGGTGCCGATGGTGTCACCGGTGAACCAGGCGCTACGATCACATTCAACAGCGCCAAGGTTCTGTACCCTGATACGAACAATATTCGCTCTGCGGCGGGTGCCACTTCTGTGCTGGTCAAGCTTGACAGTGCGATGGACAAGGTCAATGCGAATCGTGCCAATATGGGCGCAGTGATGAACCGTCTGCAGTATGCGATGGACAATCTGAGCAATGTGTCCATGAATTCATCGGCATCCCGCAGTCAGATTGAAGATGCGGATTACGCAGCAGCTTCAACCGAAATGGCGAAGAACCAGATCATGCAGCAGGCAGCAACCGCCGTATTAGCGCAAGCTAACTCGAGTATGCAGTCGGTACTGAAGCTGCTCGGCTAATCCTGAGCTTATTTCGCGGACTGACAGCCGCAGATAAAGCCAGCTGAAGTGCGCTGTGACAAAATACGCCAGTCGTAATTTGTCATGCGAGGAGAATATGGACGACAAGCGCAGTCGGCTCGTTTTTCGGGCGCTACGCATTGCATTGATTGCAATTGCTTTACTGCTGGTTGCTATCGTACTTAGACCGCAGCGATTTTTGCCTGCGGGGATGATGCTGACCGAGTTTTTTCAGGGTCTGATGGGTGCGGTGTTCCTGGCGCTGGTGATGGCCGCTGTAGTAGCGCGTGCCTGGAATGATTACCAAAGAAAGAAACACGAAAGAAAATGAGCATTCCCACCCAGACAGCGCAGGACGGCTCGCCCAATTGCTGGCAGTGCCAATACTTCGCTGTCAGCTGGGATCCGAGACTCCCGTATTCCTGCAAGCTGATGGGCTTTAAGAGCCGTGTTGCGCCTGCGCTTGAAGTTCTGCGCGCTGATGGCCAACCCTGCCGTGGCTTCATACAGAAATCACTGCCCGGCGCAAATCCTGCGTCAACCCTCTCACCCTTACGCCGGCTCGCATGACAACGCCTATCTGCTTTGGAAAAAGCGATCGCCTGAGATGCCTGTCCTGCCTGCTGTTGCTGTCGCTTACTTTGCTGGCCGCACCTGCGCGCGCCGAACTCGCTGCCGCCATGAAGGCCATAGAGCGCGGTCACTATGCCACTGCCGAACGCGCCTTGCGCCGTCCCGCTGCAGAGGGCGATGCCGCTTCCCAGAATAATCTGGCTTATCTGTATGAACACGGTCTGGGTGTGGCACAGAGCGATGTCACGGCGATGTCCTGGTACCGGCGCGCCGCCGAAGCCGGGCTGCCGGCGGCTCAATACAATCTGGCCACCATGCTGCACAAGGGCCGTGGCCCTGCCGGTGATGCCGATACCAGCGCCTACCGCTGGTTTGAAGCGGCCGCAAATGCCGGCTATACCGATGCTGAATACATGGTGGGTGAGTATTATCGTTCCGGTCTGGGTGTCAAACGCGATGGAGCGCTGGCCTTGTCCTGGTACCTGAAGGCTGCCAAAAAAGGCCATGCCGGTGCCCAGCTGATGGCAGCTTCTCTCTATTTAAGCGGTGAAGGCTGGCGCAGCGAGCCACAGAAGGCACTGATCTGGGCCGAGCTGGCACGCATCAATGGTGAAGGCCAAGCCAGCGTCATCCTCAGCCGTGCCGGCAAAAGCCTGCGCGATGAACAAAAGACCGAGGCCATGCAGCAGGCAACTTTATGCCTGAATTCCCGCTATAAGGATTGTCCGGAGTAGGCAAAGTCTGGCCTGTCGGCTTTCCGTCTTCCGCAAAGCGGTCGACCTCTTCCTCCCCCCCGGCAAACATCTGCCGATCCGACATCCCCCCTGAAACACCGCATGTTTCCTCACTAAGTTGCTTGGCACACAGATTGCTATATAGAAACCATCTAATGTTTCTATAGGCAATCAAAGTGATAGCACCTACCGAAATTTCGCATCCTGCACTGTGGCTGGACCCCAAGGCGGCTGTTGGCGCCGCTGAGCGCGAGCAGCTGCAGTCTGCCGGTTTGCAGCTGTTGCCGGTCGCCACGCTGGAAGACCTGAAACAAGGTCTGGCCAAGGCCCGTCTGGTGGTGATTCGTCTGATGGGCGATGTCAGCCTGCTGGAAGAGGTCAAGAAACTCACACAATCTTTTGGTCATGCTGTACCGGTCCTATGCCGCGTCGAGCGTCATAATTTTGAACTGGCGATTGAAGCGATGCGCCGCGGTGCCTATCAAGTCTTGGCAGCGGATGATTTTTCTATCAATACCTGGCGCGAATCGCTGGCACTGGCACCGAAGCGCACTGAAGAAGCCAAAAAGAACACGCAGACTTTTGTTTTCGTTGATCCCAACAGTCAGCATTTGCTGGAGCTGGCTCGCCGTGTGGCACAGACACAGGTATCGGCTTTAGTGGTTGGTCCGACCGGCGCCGGCAAAGAAGTGCTGGCACGCGTGCTGCATGATGCTTCGCCACGTCACAACGGTCCTTTCGTTGCGCTCAATTGCGCAGCACTGCCAGAGAATCTGATTGAAGATTTATTGTTTGGTCACGAGAAGGGCGCATTTACCGGCGCTCTGAAAGAACACCGTGGTCTGTTCGAGCAAGCGCATGGCGGCACCATCTTCCTGGATGAGATCGCTGAAATGCCTTACCACTTGCAGACCAAACTGTTGCGCGTACTGCAGGATCGTAAGATCACACGTCTTGGTGGTCAGACATCCATTGATCTGGATGTGCGTTTAATCGCTGCGACGAATAAAGATTTGCGTGAAGCGATACAAAATCGCGAATTCCGCGAAGACCTGTATTTCCGTATCAGCGCTTTCAAATTATCCATTCTGCCTTTGCGTGAACGTCAGGGCGACATCCTGCCGCTGGCTACGCAATTCCTGACGAATTTTGGCCCTATCGACAAGCAGGTGGAATTCACACCACGCGCTATCGAATTACTGCAGCAATACAGCTGGCCTGGCAATGTGCGCGAACTGCAAAACGTGGTGCAGCGTGCACTCGTGCTCGGCAACGGTGAACTGATCACTGAATCAGATCTGATGTTTGATCAGTGGGAAGAGAAGACTGATCCGCGCCCCATGAATGTATCAACGACTTCTCAGCTGATGAGTTATGGCCAGCGTGAAGTCTCTGATGCCCATGATCCTGAACTGGTGAATCTTTCTACAGCAGTCAAGAGCAGTGAGTATCAGGCCATCATGGCAGCGATACAGTCGACTAAAAATCGCTCAGAGGCCGCACAGAAACTGGGCATCAGTCCACGTTCTTTGCGATACAAGATGGCCCAGTTTCGTGAGCGCGGTGCGCCCATGATGGCTGCCGCGTAAGCACAGGAGCGCGCCGCGATGATCGATAAAATTAACAGTCAGGCCAACATCGCATCGATGCTGGCGACCATGCGTCAGCACCAGGTCGAATCGACAGGCAAGAACACGCCACCCTTACTGACACCTGCTATACCCGAGACAGGCAAGCCATCCTTTGGCGAAGCCATCAAATCAGCCGTAGTCGATACCAATGACATACAGCAGCAGGCGAGCAGCCTGCGTGAAGCGTATGACCGTGGTGAAGATGTGCCGCTGACGGATGTGGTGCTGGCGATGCAAAAATCATCGCTCTCGTTTGAAGCAACGCTACAGATCAGAAATAAAGTATTAAAAGCTTACGAAGATATTTTGAATATGCCCGTCTGATTTATCAGACAAATGAAACGACCAGAGAGTAGACCATGGCCGAAGCGATAATGAACAATAGTGGTATGCCCCCCCAACTGCCTCCTGCGGCGCCAAATGGTGCCGGTGACGGAGGTGCGGGCGCATTGCCTATGGCAACCGGCATGTCCGGCTCGGGCAGCGTGCTGCCTTCAGCGATGCAAGGCGTGGGCGGAGGCATAGACCTGTTCCGTAACTGGTTCGACGGTGTGCTCAAGCAGCCCAGCGTGCGCCGCGCCATCGTGCCCTTGGCGTTGCTCTTGTTACTGGTGATTGCTGCGGCATCTTTCCAGTTTTCTCAGTCGACGCCTTACCGTCCCATCATGCCTGGCATGACCGAGAACGATAAACAGGCTGCGATTGAAGCCTTGAAGGCAGGTGATTTCAAACCTAAGGTCGATACCAGCAGTGGCCAGATCACCGTGCCTGAGTCGCGCTATCACGAAGCCCGTATTTTCCTGGCAGGTCAGGGCATTCCTAAGGAAGCCCAGCCTATAGGCATGGAGTCCCTGAAAGACAAATCATCCATGACCACCAGTCAGTTCATGGAGCAAGTGCAGTACAACACAGCCATTGAGCAAGAGCTGGCGCACAGCATTATGCAGATCTCTACGATCAAGACAGCGCGTGTGCATCTGGCCTTGCCTAAGCAATCCGTCTTTGTGCGTGACCGTGCAACACCGAAAGCTTCTGTTGTTGTGACGCCGCATAGCGGTCGTGGTGTATCCACGCCGCAGGTGAAAGCGATTGTGCATCTGGTGTCATCCAGTGTGCCTTACCTGAGCCCTGAGAATGTGTCAGTGGTGGATGATCAGGGTAATCTGCTGACGGCAGATAATCCTGTCGATGCCGCCATGGGTCTGTCCGTGGCACAGATGGCGCATAAGCAGCGTACTGAAGAAACCTATCGTGATCGTGTGACCGAATTGCTCGGCCCTGTAGTCGGTGAGGCCGCGGTTCAGGCACAGGTCAATCTGAC
Organism: uncultured bacterium; assembly: GCA_903872555.1. Lineage (GTDB taxonomy): Bacteria > Pseudomonadota > Gammaproteobacteria > Burkholderiales > Burkholderiaceae_D > Pernthalerella. Next base: position 674 of record CAIQLE010000372.1, on the reverse strand, counting down.
GCTGGACTACAACCAGATCGAAACTACGACCGAAGATTTCGATGACAAAGACAAGGGCGTCAAGCCACGTTCCGAAGCTCTGACCACAGAGCGTAAATTCAAGCTCGATCCGGAAGGTATCCCAGGTGCGATGTCGAACTCGCCACCGCCCGATGCTGACCTGACCAAGGACACCAATACCAACGAGAAAAAGCCGGTCAATAACGAGATCGTCACCACCAAATCGACCCGTAACTTCGAGATGGACCGTTCGGTGCGTCATGTGAAAAACTCGCAGGGCACGATTTCACGTGTCACGGTGGCAGTGGTTGTCGCTGAACGTCCTGCGCCGCCACCTGCGGATGGCAAGCCACTGGCTCCGGGCGCTCCGACTACCATTCCTTATACCCAGCAGGAACTGGACCGCATGCTGAACCTGGTTCGTAGTGCTGTGGGATATAGCGAAGCACGTGGTGACGTCGTGACAGTGGCACCAGCCCGTTTTGAATCGCTGGCACCGGAACCACCTAAGGCCTGGTATGCCGATCCTGATATCCAGAATTTCATCAAGATCGGTCTGGCAGCACTGGTGATTATTGTGTTCATGCTGGCTGTAGTGCGTCCGCTGGTAAAGGGTCCAATCATTACTCAACAGATTTTGCCGCCACCCGGCCCTACCGCCGAAGAAATCAAGG
>CAIQLE010000371.1 GCA_903872555.1 uncultured bacterium | reverse complement strand
TTTTTCTTAAATTGCTTACTTAGCTTTGAGGCACTCGCTCATGAATTTTTTGCGCTCGTCGCCTTTTTTACCCGTAGCGTCCTTATTGCAGGTCACCATTTTATTTTGCTGGGTATTCGCGGCTGGCTCAGGTGCGGCAGGTTTTTTGCTCAGACAATCTTTCATGAATGCCTTACGTTCGTCACCCTTCTTACCAGTCGCATCTTTATTACAGGTCACCATTTTGTTTTGCTGCTCAGTCGCGGCAAAGGCAGGATGAATAGCGAATGCAGCCAGCAAAGCAAATACGGTCAAAATCGATTTCATGGATTCTCCATCAGCAATTCGCGGTCTCGGATGATTATTTTTTTATTAAGTACTGCAGACCCGCGCTTGTCTGCAGCACTGACACTATACCGCCCGACTATGACAGTTTCAATTTCCTGCAGCACTCAGAGCCTTTCTCCTTAGGCTCTAAGTACATCAAACTGTGTCACTTGCCACTCTGCTGCTCAGTCTGGATCAAACTGCTTCCATTCGATTCATTAACCACTTTGCAATTCTAAGCACCGCCTTATCGTCCCCATGGCGGCCTATCAGCTGCAGCCCCACAGGCATACCGCTTTGTCCACGGAAAAAAGGCAAATGAACACAGGGCAAACCGAGCAAGGTCCAGATACGACCAAACACTGGGTCACCGGTTTGCTTAAGCGTCGCCGGCGCTTCACCGATGGCGCTGGGCGCGAGTATGGCCTCGTGCTCACCAAACAAAGTCGACACCATCGCCCGTGCTGATTGCGCCAGCTGCTGACTGGCCAGATAGCGATCAGCCGTGACCTTCAGCCCTTCGTTCAGCACCTCATGTAGCTTTGCACTCAGCTGATCGGCACGTTGCAAGCGTTCAAAGGCCAGCGAGCGTGCCAGATCAAATCCCATGATGTCTTTTTGCGCTTGCAGCAGTTGCGAAAACAAAGGAGGCAAATCCAGCTCACGCGCCACCACACCGGAAAGCGCCAGACTGCGTGCCGCATGAGCCATAGCCTGCTGCGTATCCAGCGAAGCCAACGGCCATTCATGGGTATGGCAGAGGGCGATGCGCGGTGCCTGAGACATATTCAGCTGCAGCAGTGATTTATCTTCCAGCAGTGCTGCTGCAAACAAGGCCACGTCATCGACCGTACGTGCCAAGAACCCCAGCGTATCCAGTGAATCCGATAGGGGCTTCACGCCCGAGCGATTGATCCAGCCAAAACTGGGTTTGTAGCCCACGATGCCGCAAAAAGCCGCCGGCCGAATCACTGAAGCAGCCGTCTGCGAAGCAAAAGCCAGCGGCACCATATGATCGGCCACGGCCGCTGCCGAGCCACTCGATGAACCGCCAGGTGTATGCGTCAGCCGGTGCGGATTGCGTGTTTTACCGGGCTGGAAAGTAGCAAACTCGGTTGAGACGGTCTTCCCCAGCATGATGCCGCCTTGCGCACGACTTAAAGCGACACATGAGGCATCCGACTCGGGCTGGTGTGATTCGTAAATGGATGAACCATAGGTCGTGGGCATATCGTGCGTGTCGAATAAGTCTTTCACGCCCACAGGCAGACCATGCAGTAAGCCGCGTACCGCGCCGCGGTCAAGCTCACGTGCCTGAGCCAATGCAGCGTCGATGGACAGATACGACCAGGCCTGAACTTGCGGCTCGCGCTCCGCTATACGCTCCATACAGGAGCGCAGCACTTGTTCCGCCGTGATCTCGCGTGATGTCAGCAGACGCGCCAGTG
>CAIQLE010000370.1 GCA_903872555.1 uncultured bacterium | reverse complement strand
ATTTCTTCCTGATCTTTCCAGAACCCGACACCCAGTCCAGCAAGATAAGCGGCGCCGAGTGCCGTAGTCTCAGTAACTTCGGGCCGGACCACAGGCACACCAAGAATATCGGCCTGAAATTGCATCAGTAAATTATTTCGCGCCGCACCGCCATCCACTCTCAGTTCTCGCAGGGGTGTAGCAGAATCTTTTTGCATCGCCGTCAAAACATCAGCGGTCTGAAACGCAATGCCTTCTAGGGCAGCACGTGCAATATGCGCGGCTTTGGTACCGCGTGTCAGGCCTAACATGGTTCCGCGTGCATAGGCATCCCAGTGGGGAGCACCTAGTCCGGAAAAAGCAGGCACGAAAGTCATACCGTCACTATCCGGTACCGAAGATGCCAGTGCTTCCACTTCAGATGAATCACGAATGATCCCCAGACCATCTCGCAACCATTGTATGGTGGCACCCGCCATGAACACACCGCCTTCAAACATGTAATCCGTCTTGTGAGGCTCAGTATGACCAGTAGTCCAGCCAACGGTAGTGAGTAACTGATTATGCGAGTCCATGGCCGTACCGGTGTTCATCAGAATAAAACATCCCGTGCCGTAGGTGCTCTTGACCATGCCCGGCTGAAAACAGGCCTGACCATAAGTAGCAGCTTGCTGATCGCCTGCGATGCCCGCAATCGGTATAGGTGCGCCAAAAAATTTCGCATCAGCGTGAGCAGCAATGCCGCTACTGGGTACGACCTTGGGCAAAATCGCGCGCGGAATCTTCAGTAGTTCAAGAATCTCGTCATCCCAATCCAGGGTATGGATATTGAACAGCATCGTGCGTGAAGCATTGCTGGTGTCGGTCAGATGTGCGCCAGAAAGTTTATAGATCAGCCAAGAATCGACAGTGCCAAAAGCTAATTCCCCACGCTCGGCACGTGCGCGTGCATCGGGCACATGATCGAGTAACCAGCGCAATTTCGTACCTGAAAAATAGGCATCAATAACCAGTCCCGTTTTATCGCGGAACCATTCACTCTTGCCTTCAGCCCGTAAGCTGTCACAAAAACTGGCAGCGCGCCTGTCCTGCCATACGATGGCATTCGCTATCGGTTCCCCGGTATGTCTGTCCCAGAGTACGGTGGTTTCTCGTTGATTGGTGATGCCTATAGCGGCAATGTCAGTCGCAGTTAAATGCTGCTCATGAAGTACCTGTTGAGCGACTGAAAGCTGAGACGACCAGATTTCGTTGGCATCGTGTTCTACCCAGCTCGGATGAGGAAAGATCTGCCGGAATTCCTGTTGTGCCATACCGTGAATATGGCCCTGATGATTGAACAGGATAGCGCGCGAACTGGTGGTTCCCTGATCGATCGCGAGTATAAATTTTTCCGACATAACAGCCTCAACAAAAAAAATGCGCGGACAGTCTCCGCGCACTAAGCCAACGTAAAGCATGCATGGGATGCGACCTTGTGAGCCGCACCCCATCCTTAGCGCGTCATTATTTTACGCGGCCTTCTTTCCAAGCCTGGAGCAGCTTGTCATAAGCAATGGTCTCGCCTTTAGGCTTCTCATTGGCGAGCTTCTTCCAAGGGGCAGCGGTATCTGACAGATACTTGCTAGGATCAACCTTATCGTTCAACTTAGGCGCGCAGTTTTTCATACCAGCGCGCTGCAGACGTCCCATGACGTTGTCCATCTCTTCCGCCAGGTTATCCATTGCAGCCTGAGGAGTCTTCTCGCCGGTCACTGCCGTCGCTACATTCTTCCACCACAGCTGAGCCAGCTTAGGATAATCAGGAACGTTGGTGCCGGTTGGTGTCCATGCAACACGCGCAGGGCTGCGATAGAACTCGATCAGACCACCGTACTTAGCTGCATTCTTCGTGAAGTAATCATGACGGATATCTGAGTCACGTACAAAGGTCACACCAACGATAGACTTCTTCAGGGAAGTAGTCTTGGCATTGATGAACTGTGCATACAGCCATGCAGCTGACTTGCGCTCATCCGGAGTGGACTTGAAGAAGGTCCAGGAGCCGACGTCCTGATAGCCATTCTGCATACCGTCTTTCCAGTAAGGGCCGTGTGGGCCAGGTGCCATACGCCATTTTGGACTGCCGTCTGCGTTATTCACAGCCGGTGCTTTACCCATCGATGCGGTGAAAGCGGTGTACCAGAAAATTTGCTGAGCAATCTGACCCTGACCAGGCACTGGGCCGGCTTCAGAGAAGGTCATGCCCATGGCTTCTTTAGGTGAGTACAGCTTCATCCAGTCAATGTACTTGGTCAGTGCATAGACAGCAGCAGGTGAGTTGGTTGCGCCGCCGCGTGACACCGATGCGCCCACCGGGGTGCACTTGTCAGCAGCTACACGAATGCCCCACTCGTCCACTGGCAAACCATTCGGAATACCCTTGTCGGCAGTACCTGCCATCGACAGCCAGGCATCGGTAAAGCGCCAGCCCAGTGAGGGATCTTTTTTGCCGTAGTCCATGTGACCAAAGACTTTTTTGCCGTCGAGTTCTTTCACGTCATTCGTGAAGAAGTTCGCGATATCTTCATAGGCTGACCAGTTCTGTGGCACACCCAGATCGTAACCATACTTGGCTTTGAATTTGTCTTGCAGGTCTTTGCGTGCAAACCAGTCAGCACGGAACCAGTAGAGGTTGGCAAACTGTTGGTCAGGCAACTGATACAGCTTCTTGTCGGGACCGGTCACGAAGCTGATACCGATGAAATCTTTCAGATCCAGGCCTGGGTTGGTGTATTCCTTGCCAGCGCCTGCCATGAAATCGGAGAGTGGCTCAACAGCGCCGTAGCGGAAGTGCGTACCGATCAGGTCAGAGTCAGAGATCCAGCCGTCATAGATGCTTTTGCCGGACTGCATGGAGGTTTGCAGCTTCTCGACAACGTCACCTTCCTGGATCAGGTCATGCTTGACTTTGATGCCCGTGATTTCTTCGAAAGCCTTGGCCATAGTCTTGGATTCATACACGTGTGTGTCAATCGTTTCCGACACCACATTGATTTCCTTGACGCCTTTTGCCTTGAGCTTGGCAGCAGCATCGATGAACCATTTCATTTCATCGAGCTGTTGTTTCTTGCTGAGTGTCGATGGCTGGAATTCTTTGTCCACCCACTGCTCAGCTGCCTTCATGTCGGCCCAGGACGCGCCTGAGGCCATCATTGCGGCGATCGCAATTGCGCTTAATTTTAATTTCACGTCTTGTCTCCTCTTCGCACCTTCCCTGTAATGCAACCAGCTCCGGTGGGAAGATACCCGAAGCCAGGATGAATCGAGGTAAAACGATGAATTACCCCCAACGCATCAACACCAAAAGAACGATAAAACCTACCACTGCAGCAAACCATTGCGTTACATCGGTCAGACCAGCCCAGGCCAGATTCACATAGGCCGCCGACAGCAGACCAATGAACAGACGATCACCGCGTGTGGTCGGTATGGGCAAAAAGCCTTTGCGTTCAATACTGGGCGAACGGATCTGCCACAGGGTCATACCGATCAGCATAAAAAGTATACTAATAAAAAAAACGGCAACAGGAAAAGTCCAGGCCATCCAGGAAAAAGCATTCCCCATATCACACCCTCCCCATGGCAAAACCTTTGGCGATGTAATGCCGCACAAACCAAATCACCAGAGCGCCCGGCACGATCGTTAAGGTTCCCGCCGCGGCCAGTACACCCCAGTCCATGCCTGCAGCAGACACGGTGCGTGTCATGGTGGCCGCTATCGGCTTGGCATTGACGGAAGTCAGTGTGCGAGCCAGCAGTAGTTCTACCCAGCTAAACATGAAGCAGAAGAAGGCTGTTACGCCTATGCCGGATTTGATCAGTGGCAGGAAAATCCTGACAAAGAATTTTGGGAAAGAATAACCATCGATATAAGCCGTCTCATCGATTTCTTTCGGAATGCCCGACATGAAACCTTCAAGAATCCAGACGGCGAGCGGCACATTAAACAAGAGGTGAGCCAGTGCCACCGCAATGTGCGTGTCCATCATCCCAAACGTCGAATACAACTGAAAGAAAGGCAGCAGGAACACCGCAGGTGGTGTCATACGATTGGTCAGCAACCAGAAGAACAGATGCTTATCACCCAGAAAAGAGTAGCGCGAAAAAGCATAGGCAGCCGGCAGCGCCAGCGTCACCGACATCACCATGTTCATGGCGACATAGATCATGGAATTGATATAGCCGCTGTACCAGGACTCGTCGGTGAAGATGGTGATGTAATTATCAAAGGTCAGATGCGTAGGCCACAAGGTCATCAGGCCTGTGATTTCCTCATTTGTCTTGAGCGACATATTGAGCATCCAGTAAATCGGCAGCAATGAGCCGATCAGGAAGGCCGATAAGAAAAACCGTGAAAAATTCGTACGCATCATGCTTTGTCTCCGGTGCCCACGCGCTGCATCCAGTTATACAGAACGAATGAAAACAGCAAGATGATCAGGAAGTAAATCAGCGAGAAAGCTGCTGCAGGCCCCAGATCAAACTGACCCACGGCTTTCTGCGTCAGGTATTGCGAGAGGAAAGTCGTCGCATTGCCCGGACCGCCGCCCGTCAGCACGAAAGGCTCGGTATAGATCATGAAGCTGTCCATGAAGCGCAGCAGCACGGCAATCATCAGCACATTGCGCATCTTGGGCAGCTGAATGTAGCGGAACACCGCAACGCGCGAAGCACCATCGATCTTGGCCGCCTGATAGTAGGCATCGGGAATAGCGCGCAGGCCGGCATAGCAGAGCAGGACCACCAGCGGCGTCCAGTGCCAGACATCCATCAGCAGGACGGTCAGCCAGGCGTCCATGGAGTCACCTGTGTAGTTGTAGGAAATGCCGGCATCGTTAATCAGCTTGCCCATCAGTCCTATGTCACCACGACCAAAAATCTGCCAGATCGTGCCGACCACATTCCATGGAATCAGCAGCGGCAGTGCAACCAGCACCAGCGAGAGCGAAGCACGCCATCCCTGCGCCGGCATGGTGAGTGCCACGCCTATGCCGAGCGGTATTTCTATCGCCAGAACCGCCAGCGAGAACCACAACTGACGCACTAGCGCTGAATGCAGATCCTGATCACGCATGACGGCCTTGAACCATTCCATGCCGACGAAGACCGCCTGATCCGGGCCCAGAATGTCTTGCACCGAATAATTCACCACCGTCATTAAGGGCAAGATTGCGGAAAAAGCGACAGACAATATGACCGGCAATACCAGCCACCATGCTTTGTTATTTTGCGTCTTCATTCAGGCCACTCGCTTGTCATTGACGTAGTACAGGCTGCGTTCGGCAGGCAGCTTCAGCCACACGGTATCGCCTTCATTGAGTGCATGCAGCTGGCGCGGCTTGGCTGCGATGCGGTGCTCACCTAACAGGCAATCGAGCAACCAGTGCGTGCCCATATTGCGCGCCTTGACTACACGTGCCGGTAGTGTCCCTGTTTCAGACGACGCAAAGCACTCCACATATTCAGGACGTATGCCCAGCGTGAGCTGGCTTTCATTGCGCGGCAGACTGGCAGGGGCAGCGATCAGTGTCTGGGCCAGACCTTTGATCTGTACGCCCGCTTCACTCAGCTGGCAAGGCAGGAAATTCATGCCGGGGTTGCCAATGAAGTAGCCGACAAAGGTATGTTCCGGCTGCTCAAACAAAGCTTGCGCACTGCCGACCTGTACCACTTCGCCTTCCGTCATCACCACCACCTGATCAGCAAAGGTCAGGGCTTCAATCTGGTCGTGCGTGACATAGATCAGCGATAGTTTGAGCTCGTGATGAATTTCTTTGAGCTTGCGTCGCAGCAGCCATTTCAGGTGCGGATCGATCACGGTCAGCGGCTCATCAAACAGCACCGCTGCTACATCGGGCCGCACCAGACCACGACCGAGAGAAATTTTTTGTTTCGCATCCGCAGTGAGTCCGCTGGCGCGATGTTTCAGATCACCGCTCAGCTCAAGTATCTCGGCGATCTGGGCCACGCGCTTGTTGATCTCGGCGGTTTTCCAGCCGCGGTTTTTCAGAGGGAAGGCAAGATTTTCACCTACCGTCATCGTGTCGTAAATAACGGGGAACTGAAATACCTGCGCGATATTGCGTCCCTCGGTCGGCAGGTTCGTCACATCTTTGCCATCAAACAGGACTTTGCCCTGCGATGGTTTCACTAAGCCTGAAATGATGTTCAGCAGCGTAGTCTTGCCACAGCCCGAAGGGCCGAGCAGGGCATAGGCGCCACCATCTTGCCAGGTCATTTCCATGGGACGCAAAGCATAGTCGGATGCTTGCGAGGGATGGGCTTTATAGCTGTGCGCAAGGCCAGCGAGTTCTATACGTGCCATCTCAGACTCCTGCCTCGTCAGGCGCACTTAAGAGCGCACCATCGGCACTGAATAGGAACAAATCACCGGGGTGGAAATGCATGTTCACGGCCGCACCAATGGCAAGCTCATGTACACCGGGCAGCTGCGCCACCAGCGCTAAGCTGCCGCGCTGTAAATGCACAAAAGTTTCTGAGCCGCTGATCTCTGCCAGGTCGACCTTACCGGCCAATACAAAATCACCCGCGCGCGCTGACAAATGCAGGCTGTGCGCACGCAGACCAAGGTGTAATTTCTGATGATGGCTGACTTTGGCATGCTGAGCAGGCGAGAGCGGAATGGCAATGCCTTCCGCCAGATGTGCGACGCCATTGGTGGCGAGCGTGGCATCGAAGAGATTGATAGGCGGGTCACTAAAGGTGCGCGCTGCCTGCACGGATACGGGCGCGTTAAAGACGGACAGAGTGGGGCCATGTTGCAGCACGCGACCTTCATGCATCAGCAAGGTATGGCCACCGAGTTGCAGTGCTTCTAGTGGTTCTGTTGTGGCATACACAACGGTGGTGCTGCCAGTAGAGAATAACTCCGTGAGTTCGCGGCGCAGCTCTTCACGCAGTTTGTAATCCAGATTTACCAAAGGCTCATCCAGCAAGAGCAAATCAGCTTCTTTGATGAGTGCGCGCGCCAGGGCGGTGCGCTGCTGCTGACCGCCTGAAAGTGCGGCAGGTGAGCGATCAAGATAAGCGGAGATATGCAGGCGTTCTGCCATCGCATGCACCTTCTTGCGGATATCTTCTTCCGATAATTGAGCAGCAATGCGCAAAGGTGAAGCAATGTTTTCGAAAACCGAGAGCGAAGGGTAATTGATGAACTGCTGATACACCATGGCCAACTTGCGCTCGCGCACGGGCACGCCGGTGACGTCTATGCCATCGGCAATCACCTGACCCTGGCTGGGACGGTCGAGCCCGGCGATCACGCGCATCAACGTCGTCTTGCCAGCCAGCGTAGGGCCGAGCAGCACATTAATTGCGCCCGGCGTCAGTGCTACCGACGTGTTGTAAAGATGGGTATCGGCGCCGACCATACGGGTCACGCCATGCAGTTCCAGACGCACTGTGTCTCCTCTTTGAACGGTAGCGCAATCGTTTGCGCGCCCGTTGCTGCTTTATAAGCTGCTTATAGTTGTTATCGTCTGTTGGCGATCCACTGATCCAGCTTCTGCTCCGTACCAGCCGGCAGATGCAGTCCCAGTTTGGACCGACGCCACAGTATATCGGCGCCCGAGGACGCCCACTCGTTCTTTATTAAATACTCGATTTCGGCTGCAAAAAGACCCTCAGCCACAGCTTCGCCCATTTCTGACAGCTGAGATTTGCCGGCCAATAAGCGATGTATGCGTGTTCCGTAGTTGCGCACATAGCGCGCCACCAGTGCTGCCGGCAGCCAGTCATATTCCTGCTGCCTGTCGTGCACGTAAGCATCGTAGTCCAGCACAGCACGATTTTGCGGAGCGCCAAACAAATCGCCGCCAGGCAGACAGGCATGTTCAGTCCAGGTGGTGTGTGCATTGCCCAGTGCAGGCGCAATCTTATCCACGGCCTCTTCGGCCAGCTTGCGGAAAGTGGTGATTTTGCCGCCAAACACGGACAGCAAAGGTGCCTGCCCGCTCTCGTTTTCCATGCTCAGCTGATAGTCGCGCGTAATTTCAGAAGCATTCGCGGAATCATCTTCCAGCAAGGGACGCACGCCTGAATAAGACCAGACCACGTCGGAGGGAGTGATGGGCGTCCTGAAATAGCGCTCGGTCAGCTGGCACAGATAATTGATTTCTTCATCATCAATAGCCACCTGATTGGTGTCACCGTGATATTCGAGATCGGTGGTGCCGATGAGCGTGAAATCCTGTTCATAATCAATTGCGAAAACAATACGACCGTCGGGATTTTGAAAGATATAGGCGTAGGGATGGTCGAATATTTTTTTGACGACAATATGGCTGCCCTTGATCAGGCGCAGCGCCTTGCCACTGGGGCGGTGTACCGCATCCTGCAGGAATTGCGTCGCCCACGGGCCGGCGGCATTCACCAGACAACGTGCGCTGACTTCTATGCTGCTGCCATCGGCGCGGCGCAAGCTTGCTTGCCAGCGGTCGCCAACTCTGCGGGCGGATTCACAGCGGGTATGGGTGAATATCTGTGCACCTTTTTCCGCCGCATCCAGCGCATTCAGCACTACCAGCCGGGCATCATCGACCCAGCCATCGGAATAAATAAAGCCCTGAGTAAATTCGGCTTTGAGTGGTTTGCCGGCGGGGTGAGTGCGCAGATCAATGCCACCCGAACCGGGCAGGATCTCGCGTTTGGCCAGAAAATCATAGATCAGCAGGCCGGCACGTATCATCCAGGCTGGGCGCTGGCCTTTGTCATGCGGCATCACGAAACGCATAGGCCACATGATGTGGGGAGCGGCGCGCAGCAGTACTTCACGTTCGATCAGTGCTTTACGCACCAGCCCGAATTCATAATGTTCCAGATACCGCAGTCCGCCATGGATGAGCTTGGTCGAAGCAGAAGAGGTGTGGGCTGCCAGATCATCTTTTTCGCACAAGACCACCGACAAGCCGCGCCCCGCAGCATCACGGGCGATACCTGCGCCGTTGATGCCGCCACCGATGATTAATACGTCTGTCTGTATAGGTGCTGGATTCATGGAACCGGACAAAAGAGAACTTGTGAGCCAGTACTAACTTTTTTGAATCGCATGGGTGCGCGATGGGTCGGTCGGCAGCCGCAGCATGAAAGTGGGTGGACTTTCCTGCGAGAATTGCCAAATCAGGGTGAGCTGACCATAATGCATTCAAAGATAGACGGTAAACGAACAAAAAGCAACAAATCGACAGATATTTGGGTTCGTTTACTTTCGCTATTTCACTTTTTCTATCATTCGGAGACCTGAAATGACATTGAACCCCCGCCAGCGCCGTTTGCTGGATGCTGTGCGGCGGCAGGTCACGGTCTCCGTGGAGGCGCTGGCACAGCAACTGGATGTCACGCCTCAAACCGTGCGGCGCGATGTGAAACAGATGGAAGAGGCGCAGCTGCTGGCGCGTTATCACGGTGGTGTCGGTCTGCCTTCATCGGTGGAAAACATAGATTACAGCCAACGTCAGGTGCTCAATATCGACGCTAAGCGCCGTATTGCAGCGGCCGTGGCCGAAAGAGTCAGACCCGGCAGCTCTCTGCTGATCAATATCGGCACCACCACAGAAGAGGTGGCGCGCGCACTGGTGCATCACACGGGTCTGCATGTGGTCACCAATAATTTAAATGTGGCGGCAATTCTTGCAGGCCAGCCGGGCTGTGAGGTGATTGTTGCGGGCGGAGTCGTGCGTGGACGTGATCGCGGCATCGTGGGCGAGGCCACACTGGATTTCATTCGTCAGTTCAAAGTTGATATTGGCATCATCGGTATTTCCAGCATCGAGCCCGACGGTACCCTGCGTGATTTCGATCCGCGCGAAGTGAAGGTGGCGCAAGCCATCATCGAGCAGTCCAGAGAAGTCTGGCTGGTGGCCGACGAAGATAAATTTGGCCGACAGGCGCTGGTACGTCTGGCCCATCTGTCGCAAATCGACAAATTGTTTTGTGACACCGCACCGCCCGAGGCTTTGCGCGAAATTTTAAAAGAGGCTCAGGTCGAGCTGATCGTCGCCCCCTGAGCGTACTTATTTCAGCCAGAGCAGGCTTTCGGCGATAATAGGTGCTTCCGAATAGCACTCACAAAGATCTGGATGTCTACGCCTTTTGCCCCTCTGAAAAACGATACCTTTCTGCGCGCGCTCATGCGCCAGTCAACCGATTACACCCCTCTCTGGCTGATGCGTCAGGCTGGACGCTACTTACCCGAATACCGCGCCACCCGCAGCAAGGCGGGCTCCTTCATGGGTCTGGCCACTAATCCTGACTTCGCTACGGAAGTCACGCTGCAACCACTGGAGCGTTATCCCCTCGATGCAGCGATTTTGTTTTCGGATATTTTGACCGTACCTGATGCCATGGGTCTGGGGCTGTCATTTGCTGAAGGCGAGGGCCCGCGCTTTGCCCATCCGCTGCGCGATGAGCAGGCCGTACGCGCACTGCGCGCTCCCGATCTCGCCAGTCTTCAGTATGTGTTCGATGCAGTGAAACAGATACGCACGGAACTGAATGGTCGCGTGCCACTGATCGGTTTCTCAGGCAGTCCCTGGACGCTGGCCTGTTATATGGTGGAAGGTCGCGGCTCGGATGACTTCCGCAATGTGAAGAGCATGCTTTACGATCGTCCTGATCTGATGCATCACATACTCGCCACCAATGCCACGGCGGTGGCGGCCTACCTGAATGCGCAAATCGATGCAGGCGCACAGGCAGTGATGATTTTCGATACCTGGGGCGGTGCGCTGGCCGATGGCGTTTATCAGGCGTTTTCTCTGCATTACATGCGTGAAGTCATCAAAGGCCTGAAGCGCGAGCATAACGGCGTTCACATTCCCTGCATCGTTTTCACCAAGGGCGGTGGCCTGTGGCTGGAAGAGATTGCCGATTGTGGTGCCGATGCGGTCGGTCTGGACTGGACGGTGAATCTGGGCAAAGCCCGCGCCCTGGTTGGTCATAAAGTCGCCTTACAAGGCAATCTGGACCCCAATGTATTGTTTGCCAAGCCCGAACAAATTCGTGCCGAGGTCGAGCGTACCTTGAGATCTTTTGGCAAGCCGGAAGCAGGTTCGGGCCATGTCTTCAATCTTGGTCATGGTATTTCCCAGTTCACGCCGCCAGAGTCAGTGACGGCGATGGTTGAGGCAGTACATCAGATCAGCCGGGAAATGCGACGCTAGATTTTGTGTAAAAACAGGGACTTATGCACAAGCCTGAGGCGGCTTTTATGAATCAATGACTTGCGGCCGCTTATCAAAATCAACCGTAACATATAGTCGTAAGCAATTGATTTAAATCGGAATTTTTTGCGTCGTTAGCAGAAAATCCATCGCGCGTAGATGTCAGTCCTAAGATAATTGAGTTCCTTGGAGCAAACTTTGTTCACAAAGATATCCACAGCCTGAGCTTTGGTGAAAGTGCTTGCTATGGGCAAATTGCAGGTCTGGCTGAGGTCAGAGCCAGTCCCGACCTGGGATTTTCAGGGGACTGCAGCCAGACAATAGGGCGAAGTACAGAAAAGATCATAGAATTCATCAGTATGCAAGCAGAGCTTCGGTCTCAAAGCCACACTTATTCACAAAAAATGCTCTTGTCAAGACGCTCAAAAAATAATTTCGATTTATTTTTGAACTCGATGGTTTTGAAGCTAAGTCGTTGATTTTTAATGACACTGGCAATTGCGTTCCCGTTGAGCAATTTGTTTGAGCCCGCATAAAATCTAGCTTTTGGCGTGTCAAGCCCCAGTTACACACAAAGTTATCCACAAAAATTGTGGATAGTTGAAAATTGCCTTCTGTGACTGGGATTTAGAAAGACTTTTAAGGATTTACATTAAGTTGTGAACGGTCGCATCCTGAAAATCGCGCTAGACACGCCACTAGACACCGAGTTCGACTACCGCTGGATTCCAGAGCATCCTGAACAGCCCGAGCCCAGTCCAGGTCAGTTCGCGCTGCTGCCTTTTGGTCGCAGAGTAGCGGTCGGCATCATCACGGCAGTTCATGAAGCCAGCGACTATGACGCCGCTAAAATCCGCGATGTCATTTCCGTGCGCACGCAATTGCAGCCAGTTTCTTCCGAATGGATAGCCTTGTGCCGCTTTGCGGCAGACTATTATCAGCGTCCATTAGGTGAGGTGGCGCTGCCTTGTCTGCCCAAAAGCCTTCGTACAGAAAAAACCACCGCATTAGACCGCGCCCTAAAAAAATCACAGGAAGACAAAACCGGCAAGTCAGCGCAAAAGCGACTGAAAAAGTCCAAAGCGACATCAACGGGAGATGACTCAGTTGAAGAAGTGGTCTCTGAAGTGGCCTCAGAAGTGAAAGTCACTGTGGCAGAAGTAAAAGCGCGCCCGCACTTGAATGCTGAACAGCAGGCGGCCGTTGATGCCATCACCTCAGACCAGGGCTTTCAAACCAGCCTCTTGTTTGGCGTAACAGGCAGCGGCAAGACTGAAGTCTATCTGCATGCTGCAGAAAAAATTCTTGCGCGTGAGCGACACCATGGTCAGCCCGCGCAGGTCTTGATACTGGTGCCAGAAATTAATCTGACGCCACAACTGGAAGCCAGTGTTCGCGCCCGCTTTCCTGAGTTACTGGTAGCGACCCTGCATAGTCAGCTGGCAGAAGGCGAACGCTTGGGGCACTGGATCGCTGCGCATCAGGGACGTGCAGCGATTGTTCTCGGTACGCGTTTATCAGTGCTGGCATCCATGCCGCATCTGAAGCTCATCATCATCGACGAGGAGCATGATCCCTCGTATAAACAACAAGAAGGCTTGCGTTATTCAGCGCGTGATCTGGCGATCTGGCGTGCGCGACAGTTAAATGTCCCTATCGTGCTGGGTTCGGCCACACCGTCAGTTGAAAGTTGGCAGCATGCCAGCAGTGGCCGCTATCGCAAACTGATACTGAATCAGCGCGCCACGGCGCAGGCGCAATTGCCACGTGTTGGTTTGATCGATATGGAAATCAACAAAGCCCCTGAGGGCTTGTCCGCACCATTGATCGCTGCAGTGCGTGAACGCCTGGAACGTGGTGAACAATCATTACTCTTTCTGAACCGCAGAGGTTATGCGCCCGTCATGCACTGCGATGCCTGTGGCTGGATCAGCAATTGTCGTCGCTGTTCAGCATTCATGGTTTTGCATAAGCCAGAGCGCCGTTTGCGCTGCCATCACTGTAGCCTTGAATTACGCATACCCGTTTCATGTCCGACGTGCGGCAATGTCGATCTCCAGCCTCTGGGGCGTGGCACGCAGCGTGTCGAAGAACACTTGCAGATTTTATTTCCGCAGGCACGAGTGCTGCGTATCGATGCCGACTCAACACGTAAGAAAGGCAGTGCACAAGCAGCGTTTGAATCCGTGCACAGAGGTGAGGTCGATATTTTGCTGGGCACGCAAATGGTCGCTAAAGGGCATGATTTTCAAGGCCTTACTCTGGTCGGTGTGATTAATCCTGATACCGCTTTATTTTCGCAAGACTATCGGGCAGGCGAGCGTTTGTTTGCGCAGTTGATGCAAGTGTCGGGACGGGCAGGCCGGGCAGGCAGCAAAGAGGGTGTCGCTCAGAAAAGTGAAGTGCTGATACAGACCCGCTATCCTCAGCATGCCTTGTATAAAGCCTTGCTTGCACACGACTATGCAGGATTT
>CAIQLE010000369.1 GCA_903872555.1 uncultured bacterium | reverse complement strand
GGCCGTGATTTGACCTGCTGATAGGCATAGAAACCATGCCCGAACCGGTCTGGTAAGACCACAGCTTCTTACCTGTCTGGTCGTCATAGGCCAGGAACTCGCCCATCATCGAACCAGTGAACACCAGGCCACCACGAGTTGCCATCACACCAGCAAAGTGAGGAATCGACAGCGGCACGCTCCACTTGTCTTTACCGGTCAGCGGATCAATCGCTTTCAGGTAGCCACGTGGCTGCTTGCTGTCATACGCAAAGCCGGTGAAGTCCATGCCAATGTAGAACTGACCGCGCTTCCATTCCTGTTCCATCGTGCGATACATCATGCCGAAGTTCAGGGTGTTAGCAAACGCGGTGTTGGTGTCCGGATTGTAGGCAATCGGGCTCCAGTTCTTACCGCCCAGTGCGGATGGCCATACCTCGTCAGCCTTTTCCATCACCAGTGTCTTGTGATGACGCTCAGACATTTCGGTCAGGATAGGACGACCGGTTTTCAGGTCAATCCCTTTGGCCCAGTCCACACGACCAACGAACTTGTTGGCCGAGATCAGCTGACCATTGGTACGGTCGAGCACGTAGAAGAAGCCGTTACGGTCAGCGTGCATCATGACCTTGCGGGTCTTGCCATCCACCTTGATGTCGGCCAGCACGTTCTCGTTTACGCCGTCGTAGTCATACGGATCATTCGGCGAGTACTGATAAGTCCAGACCAGTTCACCGGTCTTAGGACGAATCGCCAGAACCGATCCGATGTATTTATTGTCCAGACCACCGCGGAAGGCCGGGTTCCATGGGCCGCCGTTGCCGGTACCCCAGTAAACCAGATCCAGCTCAGGATCATACGAACCGGTGATCCAGGTCGAACCGCCACCACGCTTATAGGTTTCACCTGGCCACGTATCGCCACCGGGCTCGCCAGGAGCAGCGGTCGTGAATTTTCTCCACAGACGCTGACCGGTCTTAGGATCGTAACCGTCGATGAAGCCGCGGATGCCGTACTCACCACCGGAAATACCGGTCAGCAGCACGCCATTGGCGATCACAGGAGCGACAGTCAGGGAGTAACCTTGTTTGTAATCTTCAACCGTGGTTTTCCACAATTGCTTACCGGTCTTCATGTCGAGCGCGATGATGGTCGCATCGATCACGGTACGGTAGATCACGCCGTCATAGGCAGCGACACCACGATTGTGGTTACCGCAGCAGACCGCGTTGTACACATCTTCTGGCAGTTCCAGCGGTGTCTTCCACAGCTGCTTACCTGTCAGCGCGTCCACTGCCAGCGTGGCGTTCACGGTGGGCAGATACAGGATGCCGTCGATCAGCAGTGGCTGTTGCGACTGCGGCTGGTTCGAGTCCAGGCTCAGGTTCCAGATAGGAACGAGCTTCTTGACGTTGCCGCGATTGATTTGGTTGAGCTTGGAAAAACGCTGCTGACCATAACCCATGCCGTAGGTCGTCACATCGCCCGGGGTCTTGGTGTCATTGATCAGATCATTGGCTGTTGGGCCTGTTGCAAAGACTGGTGCCGAAACTGCGGCTCCCAGCGAAGCGACCAGGGCAAGCCCTAGAAACTTGCTACTTATTTTCATTTTGTCTCCCTTATTGTTTTAAGGCCGCACTGTCGGAAAAAACAATGCATCCGCTGTACTTGATCTTTTCAAGTGAGGGCACCTGATAATCGATCAGCGTATTGATTCTACATAAAGTTGAAATAAAAAAACCACAATGTCGAAGATAGTAAGCAGATATTTTTTCCGCATTCATCAGCAACAAAGTGGTTCTTTTAAAAATGAAAATAAGTTTGCGCATGCTGCAACGCACACAAATTATTTTTATTAATGACAAAAATTAGCGCGATGCCTGAAGGGCTTTCAGCCGATGATAGCTTCGTCAGTACGGGTGTCATTCTCAGTGTCTACCCAAGTAATCGTCACGCGATCACCTGCTTTGCCACCTTTGAATTTAAATGAAAAATAGGGGTCACGCGACACCGATCCGCCGAAGTGCACATGCAATATAGGCTTGCCATTGCAGGTGCCGCGTATGGTTTGTATGAAATGCGGCAGTATCAGGTGGCCGCCAGTGTCCCAGCTCAGGCGGCTCAGCATTCTGTGCTTCATCAGCAGCTTGACCTCCACCCACTCACCATTTTTTAGGGCGCGAACGCGCATAGGCTCAGCCATGTTCAGCCCCTGACTGCGTACA
Organism: uncultured bacterium; assembly: GCA_903872555.1. Classification (GTDB taxonomy): domain Bacteria; phylum Pseudomonadota; class Gammaproteobacteria; order Burkholderiales; family Burkholderiaceae_D; genus Pernthalerella. The sequence goes on along the minus strand of CAIQLE010000369.1, from coordinate 7,053 downwards.
ACGAGAAGATTGTTTGTTTGGCATCGCGCTTATCATCATCCCAGACACCCGCCTATCATCACCGTGATATCACGGCTGACGAAATACCAGCGGCCTTGCGCACGCACTGCTGCTATCAGGGTCGAGGTCTCAGCCACTTTGATGCGCACTGTGTAAGCAGGATCATTGTCGGGCAAAACATTAAACCCTACACACACCGGATTCGGATTGTGATCTGCGATCAGCGCAATGAAATCTGTGCCGGGCAATTTGCTGCTGATCGTTACAGGGACATTGGTGCCATTTTCAGCCAGCTCAGGCGCATCCATCGTGATCTCACTGTCAGTGGCACGACTCAAGCCGGGTGCACTGCCCAGTTCAGTCACGGTGCGTGATGAATTCGGCGTGGTCGTATCGCCGCTCATGGCAATCACAAAGGCTTCCAGACTTTTTGCAGAATAGACGGCGCCATTCCAGTCTATGCCCCACTCAGATGCAGCAAACACTTCTGAAGGTTTGAGTATGCCGGTGGCAAAGGCCAGACTGAGTGCAGAAGCTAAGCGCATTATTTCGCGCCGCGACGGATTCTCAGGCGAGCTTTGCGCTTGCCTGAGCGTGCGTTGCTTATTTTTTTGCTGCATGTCGTTTTGCTGCATGTCAGTCTGCTGAATTTCAGTCGGCTGCTTTATAGGTGTATTCATTTGTGGCGACTCGTATCGATGCCACGCAGGGAACCGTAGTTGCGGTTCTGTTCGGCCAGATTGCCATTCAATCCATTCACCGTCGAAGGCAGCACCACCAGCGAGGCTGGATTCACAGGACAATCCTTCATGCAGGCGATACTGCTGACATCCGGCTTGCCTGCGATATCCAGCATGCCATGCTGAGTGCTGACGCCGTGACGGTTAGGCATTCTCGCCTGTACCTGTGCGATATTTTTTTCAGTCAGAATGAAATCTGCCGGAACGATATCGGCCAGATTGAGCAGATAGGCACTCACTGCATACACCTCATCCACGCTCAGACTTTTGGGTGCGTCGAAGGGCATGGCTCGACGTATGTAATCCCACAGCGTCGACACGGTGGCCAGCTTCATGATCGTGGTCTTGGCATTTTCTGTGGCCGCGGTGAGACCCGCTACACGGCCGCGCTCGATATCCGCTTGGGTAGTGCCACCTATCAGAGGCGGAAACACCGCGGGTGATTCACCAAAAGCCCCGTGACAGCTGGCGCACTTACTTTCCCACAGTTTTTCACCCTGAGTGACACTGCCTGAGCCTGATGGCAAACCACGGAAATCAGCGCGCACATCGATATCCCAGCTGGCAATTTCAGACAGCGTAGCGCGTCGCCCTATCTTGGGGAATGGCTCAGCGGCATGAACTGAATAGGTAAAGATGAAGCTCAAGATCAGCAGCCATAGCGCCGCTGACTTAGCGGATACAGGCGATGCAGGGAACGAAGGGGACGTAGGATACGTAGCAAACCTAGGGTAGGTAAGCGTCGCAAGGGACTTAAGAGATCTGTACATTATTCACCTCCCCGCCCGCTTCGACTCGCCAGGATTGAATCGCATTGTTGTGATACACCGAACGTGTGCCGCGCACCGCGCGCAATTCGTTCATCTTCGGTTGCACATAGCCTGTGTCATCGATGGCGCGCGACTGCAAAATATAAGGCTTGCCGTCCCACTCCCAGTCAATATTAAAACGCGTCAGACATTTGCTCAGCACCGGTGATTCCAGTCGTGCAGTCTTCCAGTTGCGGCCACCATCGATGGACACATCGACACGCGTGATCTTGCCGCGACCTGACCAGGCCAGACCGCTGATGTTATAAAAGCCCTGATCCAGCAGACGCTGTCCACCTGAGGGCGTGGTGATCACTGATTTACATTCCTGTATCAGTGAATACTGTCTTTGCAGACCATCCGGCATCAGGTCAAGATACTGCGTCGATTCTTCACGCGTGGCATACGGCGCATCGCCGACTTCAATACGGCGCAGCCACTTCACCCAGCACACGCCCTGTGCGCCCGGCACCACCAGTCGCAGGGGATAGCCATTCTCAGGACGCAGCATTTCACCATTCATGCCCCAGGCGACGATCGCATCATCCAGCGCGCGCTCTATCGGTATGCTGCGCGTCAGACTGGCGCCATCTGCACCTTCGGCCAGCACGAAGCGCGCATTTTTTTTATCGATGCCACAGTGCTCCAGCAACAGCGACAGCGGCACGCCCGTGAATTCACAACAGGAGAGCATGCCGTGGGTGTACTGCACTGAAGGCACTGCCGGGCTGCCCCAGTCCATCGCTGTGTTGGCACCACACTCTATGAAATGCATGCGGGACACGGAAGGCAGACGCATCAGCTCGCCCAGTGTGTAGACGCGGGGCGTAGCTACCAGTCCGTGCACCATCAAACGATGCGAGCCGGGATCAATATCATGCCAGCCCGCGTGATGACGCTCGAAGTGCAGACCGCTCGGCGTGATGATGCCGAACAGGCCTTGTAAAGGCGTGAAGGCAATACTGCTTTCACGTCGTTTGGTAAGGCCCGGTGATTCCCGGCGCTGCAGACTGGCTTCATGCTGCGATGGCAGCCCATAAGGCTGATAGGCCACCGGATGGCCGAGTGTGGTGGCAGATTTTTGCGCCTGCAGTATGGCCAGATCGCCATCCGGTCCGGGGTGATCTGCAGCGGCGAAAGCACTGCCCGCCGCCAGTGTGGCGCTGGCCGCAGCAAAGCTCTGGCGCAGAAAATCACGGCGCGCAGCATTCATGCCCTCGCTAGCGATCTCATCGATCACGGTATCCGGAACAAAGTTTTCAGGCGCCGCTAACAGGCGGCCAAACTTGCTGGGCAAAGTCATCGCGTGTTTGGATTATTTTTTTGCGCAGGCAATCTGCAGCAGTACCTGATGAACGCTGCCCTCGGCAGGTGCGATCCATGGCCCCGGCGTATATTCAGCCTGCATCATGCGGCTATTGCCCATACCATCCTGATGCCAGAAATGCAGTAAATCGCGGCGCACGCCTTTGGTGCAATCATATTCATCCTGTCCTTTGACGGAATGAAAAGGCTTGCCTTGGTAATCCTGCAGTGCAGCATAGTCCAGCAAATACCACATCAGCGTCGAACCATAGCCCGTGTCTTTGCGCGACTCGTGATCGACATACAGCGTCAGTTCGGATGAGGCCTGCTCAACGCGAGTCCAGTCGGCATGAGCGACTGTCGTCAGCAGGGCAAGTGAAATCAGCAGCAGATTTTTTTTCATTATGAATGTCTCCGTACAGCGCAAGCCTAGCTTATGATTGAACTTAGCAGCAGCGTGGCAGTATAGCAGCGCAAAATTTTGCAGGTACAATCAGTTCAGGTTCAGCGTCTGCACGACCAAGCGCATCACTCTCATTGGGCGATACAGCCGCAGACATCCGAGCTCCAAACTTCCCATTAAGGCTTGCAGCCCGTGCTGCAGGAGACAGCCATGCCCCATAAAAAAAATCTTATCCCCGCACTGGCAACGCTGCTCGCGATGCTGGTGACCGCTCCGGTGTGTGCGGCCGATGCGCAGAAGCTCTACACACAAGGTCTGGCCGCCACCTGTGCCAACTGCCATGGCACTCAGGGCAAGAGCATTAAAGATGGCGCCCTGCCCTCGCTGGCTGGCATGAAGAGCGACTATCTGATTGAGCAAATGCAGGCCTTCAAAACCGGTACGCGCAGCGCGACCATCATGCATCAGATCTCCAAAGGCTTTTCCGAAGAACAAACCAAGCAGCTGGCTGATTATTTCGCCAGCCAGAAACCTTAAGGCAGCGACGCTATGGACCGCAGATCATTTATACAGGCTGGTGCAGCGATGGCGCTGCTGGGTGGCAGTGTATCGGCACATGCCATGCGCGGCGCGAAAGTCGTTGTCATTGGTGGCGGCTATGGTGGCGCTACCGCCGCCAAATACATACGCCTGCTGTCGGAGTATCAGATCGATGTCACGCTGGTAGAGCCGAACAAGGAATTCATTTCCTGCCCGCTGTCGAATCTGGTGGTGGGTGGCAGCCGCAAGATTGCCGATATCAGCCGCCCTTATGCCACCCTGAGTAAAAAACACGGCGTCACTATCGTGCACGATATGGCGGCCAGCATTGACACCACGGCACGCACGGTGAAGCTTGCCGGCGGCGGCATGCTGAGCTATGACAAGCTGGTCGTCTCGCCCGGCGTGGATCTGAATTTCGCCAGTATCGAAGGTCTGGCAGAAGCACATGAGCAAGGCCAGATCGTGCAGGCCTGGAAAGCTGGCGCTGAAACGCTGGCGCTGCGCAAACAACTCGAAGCCATGCCGGATGGCGGTGTCTATGCCATCACGATTCCTGAAGCGCCCTTCCGCTGCCCGCCCGGCCCGTATGAGCGCGCCTGTCAGGTGGCCTGGTATTTCAAAAACTTCAAACCAAAAAGTAAGGTCCTGATATTAGATGCGAATCAGGACGTGGTCTCCAAGCCCGGCCTGTTCAAAAAAGCCTGGGCAGAGCAATACAAAGACATCATCGAATATCGTAACCAGCACAAGGCGATAGCCGTTTCAGCCAAAGAAGGTCTGATTAAATTCGATGTGCAGGGCGATGTGAAAGCCGATGTCATCAATGCCCTGCCAGCCATGCGCGCTGGAAAAATAGCGCAGCAGACCGGGCTGGTCAATATGGCAAATAATCGCTGGTGCGGTGTGAATTATCAAAGCTTTGAATCGTCCGTTGCCAAAGACGTGTTCGTAATCGGCGATTCGATTCAGGTTGCACAGCTCATGCCCAAGAGCGGCCACATGGCGAACAATCACGCCAAGGTGGCAGCGGCGGCCATCGTTGCACAGCTCACCGGTCTGGAGATCAACCCTGCACCGATGCTGACCAATACCTGCTACAGCTTTATTGATGACCGCAATGTGGTGCATGTGGCCAGCGTGCATGAGTATGTTGCCGCCGAGCGCACCTTCAAGGTGGTTCAGGGCGCAGGCGGTGTCAGTGCAGGCCCGACCGAACTCGAAGGCAGCTATGCCAACCACTGGGCCCGTACGATCTGGTCTGACATGCTGGAGTAAGTGATGAAATTTTGTGCAGTGGTACTTCTGGCAAGTATGGCCTGGTCAGCGTTGGCGACAGAGAAACCACCGATGGCTATAGAAAACGGTGGCACCATGGAATTTGTGCATGCGGTTCGCACTGGCAAACTGACGGCTGAACAGAAGGCAGCACTGGAGGCACGCCTGGAAGCGGAGTGCAGTCATCCCACCAATCCGATCACGCTGGGCATGATAGAGACACGGGGGCCGGGCAAATGCATGGCCTTCGTGCGCAATCAGTGCAATTGCAGCGATTGCGACATGCCAACTTACTGTTTACCTGCCGCGCCTTAGGTCTGCGGCAATCTGATTTGATTTAAATTTAATCACAGCCTGCCTTGATTTAGCTCACTAGGATAAACATAATTAAAATCAATGGCTTAAATAAATTTAGAGTAAGTAATCCACAGACTTACCCACTAAAACTGTGGACATCTTTTAGCTTATTAAATCCGGTGTTCGAAATTTAAATTCACAGAATTTTTTTAATGCACGCATTTTGCGAGCAGTAAGCATTTCCCGATAGAATAGAAAAAAAGGGACATGAACTGGCCGGATAAGCTGCTGCCAGTATCAACAAATGAACAATAAGCGTTTAATCAACCGAATCGTCTGGCTGGGATTGATCGCCACGCTGGCGGCCTGCGATTCTGGCCCCAAAAATTACGACGATTGCATGCTGGTGGCTTCACGCACCTCCACCAAAGACCGCCAGTTCAGAATGCTGGCTGAAAAATGTCGCGAGCAATTCCCTGACCGTTAAGTCAATCAAGCTGAGATAAGCGAGCCGAAAAGAGGCTCATCAAAATTCAGCGATCTCCACCTGACTACTCAGGAGCGGTACGCTGGCATGCCAGCCAAGTTCATGCTCTATGCGCCATCTCAGCGCATCGGCAGCAGCAGGCTCACCATGCGTCACAAACACTTGTCGGGGCGCTTGTTTCAGGGTTTTCATCCACGCAAGAATCTGATCTGCATCGGCATGAGCTGACATGCCGGGCAAGGAGACGACTTCAGCATTGATCCTGACATCTTCACCAAAAATACGCAGCACACGATCACCTGCAACCAGCTTCGCACCACGCGTGCCACCGGCCTGATAACCGGCGAACACGATGCTGCTGCGATGATCTGAACCGTAATTACGCAAATGATGCAGGATGCGACCGCCTGTGGCCATGCCACTGGCTGAAATAATAATCGCCGGATAGCGCATCTGCCCCAGCTCACGCGATTCATCCACCGAGCGACAGAATTTCGCTACCTGCGACATGCCCTCGCAATCCTCCATCGACAAGCGATGCTCAGTGCGATGCCTACGATAGATGTCCGTAGTGTCAATCGCCATAGGGCTGTCCAGAAACACAGGCAAATCAGGTATGCGGCCGGCACGCTTGAGCAAATAAATCTGGTACAGCAGGCTTTGCGCACGGCCCACTGCGAAAGCCGGTATCACCACCATGCCACCACGTGCCGCAGTACGGCCTATCACATCAGCCAGCACCTGGGCGCTGTCTTCACTGCCATGACTGCGGTCACCATAGGTGGATTCCACGATCAGCGTGTCCGCCTGCCCTATAGGCTCGGGGCCTCGCATCAGGATGTCATCCGAACGACCGAGATCGCCTGAAAACATCAGGCTGCCCAGACTGCTGCGAAATTGCGCTGAACTCGCCCCCAGAATATGGCCTGCCGCATGCAAGCGGACTTGCACATTGCCCAGCGTCAGTGACTGATTGAATTCCAGCGGCCTGAAAGCATGCAGTGCATGACGCGCATCCTCTTCCGTATACAGCGGAAGGGCCGGTTCATGGCGCGAGGATTTGTGCCGGTTGGCATAGTTCGCATCCTCTTCTTGCAGGTGACCGCTGTCAGGCAGCAGCAGTCCGCACAGGGCAATCGTGGATGGCGTTGCGTAGACTGGTCCGCGAAAGCCCTGTCGTATCAAGAGCGGAAT
>CAIQLE010000368.1 GCA_903872555.1 uncultured bacterium | reverse complement strand
GCGCTGTTCCGTCAGATCATGGGCGGTGAAATGTCGCCCGTCATGATCGCCGCCCTGACCATGGGCCTGCGCGTCAAGAAAGAAAGCATAGGCGAGATCGCAGCAGCCGCACAGGTGATGCGTGAATTCGCCGCCAAGGTCGAGGTCGCTGATCCCGAAAATCTGGTCGATATCGTCGGCACCGGTGGCGATGGCGCGAATACTTTTAATATCTCGACCGCTTCTATATTTGTGGTGGCCGCTGCCGGCGCACGGGTGGCCAAACATGGTGGGCGCAGCGTCTCTTCTTCTTCCGGTAGTGCGGATGCGCTCGAAGCGCTGGGTGTGAATATCCATCTTCAGCCAACGCAAGTCGCGCAATCCATCGCCGAAACGGGTGTGGGTTTTATGTTCGCGCCGAATCATCACGCCGCCATGAAACACGCCGCACCTGTGCGCAAGGAACTGGGCGTGCGCACGATTTTCAATATTCTGGGACCACTCACCAATCCCGCAGGCGCACCCAACATCATGATGGGCGTATTCCATCCGGATCTGGTGGGCATACAGGCGCGCGTCTTGCAAAGACTGGGCGCCAAACATGCGCTGGTGGTCTGGGCGCGCGACAATATGGATGAAATTTCACTCGGCTCAGCCACCATGGTGGGCGAGCTGGTGAATGGTGAGATTCGTGAATACGAGATACACCCGGAAGATTTTGGCTTGCAAATGACTTCATCGCGCAATCTGAAAGTCTCAGGAGCAGAAGAATCGAAGCAAAAAATTCTGGAAGCGCTGGATAACAAAACCGGTCCGGCACGCGATATCGTCATGCTCAATTCCGGCGCCGCACTGTATTCGGCCGGCGTCGCCTCCAGCATTGCTGATGGCGTCAAGCGCGCACGCGAAGCCATGGCTTCAGGTGCGGCGCGCGCCAAGCTGGATCAATTCGCACGCTTTACTCAGACCTTCGCTGTCAAGTCACACTAGAAAAATATGTCCGACATACTGAATAAAATCCTGGACGTGAAGGCCGATGAGGTCGCCACGGCAAAGAAGCATCAAGCCTATGCCAGCCTGCGTCGCGATGTGGAAAGCGATCAGGATGCGCGCAGCCAGATCCGTGGCTTTGAAGCTAGCCTGCGTGAAAAAATTGCGCAAGGCCGCGCGGGCGTGATTGCGGAAATCAAAAAAGCTTCTCCGTCCAAAGGCGTCATACGTGAAGATTTTCGGCCTGCCGATATCGCGCATAGTTATGCGCAGCATGGTGCAGCCTGTTTATCGGTACTCACCGATGTGCATTTTTTTCAGGGCGCTCCAGAGTATTTGAAAGCAGCGCGCGCTGCCTGCCAGATTCCGGCACTGCGCAAAGATTTCATTATTGATCCTTACCAGATTTATCAGGCCCGCAGCTGGGGTGCTGATTGCATACTGCTGATCGTTGCCGCACTTGATCACGGGCTGATGGCAGAACTCGAAGCCTGCGCCCATGAACTGGGCATGGGCGTGTTGGTCGAGGTGCATGATGCTGAAGAATTGACGGCAGCAATGAAGCTCAATACGGCCATGCTGGGTATTAACAACCGCAATCTCCGTACCTTTGAAACCTCACTCGACACCACACTCCATCTGCTGCCGCGCATCAGTCCGGACAAAATGGTGATCACTGAATCCGCCATCGTGACACCAGATGATGTGAAACGCATGCGCGATGCCGATGTTCATGCTTTTCTGGTGGGTGAAGCTTTCATGCGCGCCCCAGAGCCTGGCGTTGAGCTTGCTCGTCTGTTTGACTGAAAATTCACATCCCTAAGCTAGTGCTGACGTACCAGCCGCAATGGATCGAGACGCGCTATCCATTCAGGCCCCAGTGGCAAAGGCTCGGCACAGATCAATGCCGACAAAAATTCGGCGCATAAAGGCCCGCAGGCGACGCCACGTGAGCCATGGCCCAGACTGGCAAACAAGCCCTCTGCAATCTTACCCACCAGAGGCAAACGATCTTGTGTCGTCGCACGCCAGGCCACACGGCCGCTGCTGAGTTCTGACACATCGCTGGCAAAATCAGGCAGCAAGCGCTGCAGACGCTGAAAATTCTCTTCATCATCAGAAGGTCTGGCCAGTGCCTGATCATCGTCGTATTGAATCGTGGCACCGATCGTATGCACGCCATTGATGGCTGGCGTGATGTAGCCATCGCGACAGACAATGGTATGCAAGGGGCGATCTGCACGCTCAGGCAGGCAAGACAACTGACCGCGCGCAGAATCAATCGCCAGATCAACAGGGCTGAGACCTTCTGCAAAAGCCGATGCCAAAACCACGCAAGCAGTGATCACCTTACTGCCGTCTGATAGCTGCAATTCCCAACGCCCTTGTGCATCGCTCTTCACAGGATGCAGGCGTTCCACCTTCATTCTGGTGCGCACATGAATCAGCGGATGATCAAGAAAGGCTGAGACCAACGCGACAGGCCGAACCCAGCCCGACTGAGGTATAAAAAATCCGCCGGCTGCCGGCTGCACACCACATAAATTCCTCGCTGCCACCGTATCGACTTCGCGCAGACAGGCATCACCGAGCAGACGCGCCTGTTGCGCCAGCTTGTCGTGACGGCGCTGATCACGTGCGATCCTGAAAGCGCCGCACCAGTCATGCGGCACGCTCTGCGCATTGGTGCTTATCCAATCCATCAGCCAGCTCACGCCTGTTGTCGATAATTCAGTGATGGGATTCTGTTCGCCGCCAGGCTCAGGACGCACGACCGCAACAGGATTGCCTGAGCCGCCGCTGGCAAGCTCATCGCGCTCAAACACCGTGACAGCGATGCCACGCTCAGCCAGCTGATGCGCCATACTGGCACCCGCAATACCTGCGCCTATCACGACGGCCGCAGGTGGCAAATCCAGAGATGATTTGTGAGTAAGCGACGTCATGATGGCATGAGACGCGAAGACTGAGTGTGATTCATTGTGCAGCGCTTATTTGCAAGTGCCTTCGAATATCAGCAATGAAGTCGGCAATTCCAGCGTATCGCTCACCGTATGGGCTGTCATATCAATCACCACACGCCGGTAAGCCTGCTGAGGCGTCAGGCCCATGCAGCCAATTTTTCCATTCTCTTGCTTACAGTCCAGTCCATCCAGCTGATTTGCTTCTATGCGGTAGCTGCGTTTTTCATCTGCAGGCACGGTCGATGCGGCGCCACGATGTACAAAACGCGTCTTGCCTTCGCACAGCAAACTGGGTTCATCCGCCTGAGCGAGCAGGGGAAATAACAGGAAAAGGAAAAATAGCATTGCGCGCCGGTTCAATGACATTGAAAAATTATCGTTTAAGAGCGTGAATCATACAGGCAGGATACGCCGGCAAGCTCGCGCCTGATCTGGCACACTATGGGCAG
>CAIQLE010000367.1 GCA_903872555.1 uncultured bacterium | reverse complement strand
GTGAAATTGCACACCTTCGATAGCAAAGTCTTTGTGTCGCACGCCCATGATTTCACCGTCGGCGGTCCAGGCTGTCACTTCGAGGCAATCGGGCAGCGTCTCACGCTCTATGGCCAGTGAGTGATAACGAGTGATGGTGTAAGGGCTGGGAAGGTCTTTGAATACCCCGATGCCAGTGTGCTGTATGGGCGAGGTTTTCCCATGCATGACTTCTTTGGCGCGAACCACTTTGCCGCCGAAAGCGGCACCTATGCTCTGATGACCCAGACAAACGCCCAGTATGGGTAATTTTCCGGCGAAATGCTTCAGCACAGGTACGGACACGCCAGCCTCATGCGGTGTGCAGGGGCCGGGTGAAATACAGATGCGTGTTGGATTCAGTGCTTCGATTTGTTCCAGCGTGATGTCGTCATTGCGGAAGGTGCGTACGTCTTCGCCCAGTTCGCCAAAATACTGTACGAGGTTGTAGGTGAAGGAATCATAGTTATCGATCATTAGCAGCATCTCAGATCTCCCCATCCAGTCCGTCTTGCACTTGTTCTGCGGCCCTCAGTACGGCGCGCGCCTTGTTCTCCGTTTCCAGCCATTCCATTTCAGGTATGGAGTCGGCGACGATGCCGGCGGCGGCCTGCGCATACAGCATGCCGTCTTTGATGACGCCAGTGCGAATCGCTATTGCGAGATCCATTTCGCCGCCAAAGGACATATAGCCGCAAGCGCCGCCATAGATGCCGCGTTTGACGGGCTCAAGCTCATCAATCAGTTCCATGGCGCGGACTTTGGGCGCGCCCGACAGCGTGCCGGCCGGGAAGGTGGCGCGCAAGACATCCAGATTGGACAGGCCTGCTTTGAGTGTGCCTTCCACGTTCGATACGATGTGCTGCACATGAGAATATTTTTCGATCACGAATTTGTCGGTGACTTTCACGCTGCCAGTCTCGGCGATGCGGCCTATGTCATTGCGTGCCAGATCGATCAGCATCACGTGTTCAGCGATTTCTTTGGGGTCGGCCAGCAGTTCTGTCGCCAGCTGTGCATCTTGCTCAGGTGTCGCGCCGCGCGGGCGTGTGCCTGCCAGCGGTCGTATCGTCACTTTCTTGCTGCCTTCGCGCGTGCCTTCATTGCGCACCAAAATTTCTGGTGAGCTGCCGACGATCTGCATATCGCCAAAATTATAGAAATACATATACGGTGAAGGATTCAGTGAACGCAGGGCGCGGTACAGCGAGAGTGGTGAATCCACATAGGGCTTGCGTATGCGCTGCCCGACTTGCACCTGCATCAGATCACCCGCCATGATGTATTCCTTGGCTTTGGCAACGGCTGCAAGATAATCTTTTTTATCAAAATCACGAATTGCTTCGGTACGCACCGAGGCCGAAGTCACAGGCACATCGATCGAACGATGCAGCATGGCGCGCAAATCTTTCAGTCTTTGTTTGGCACGGGCATAAGCTTCAGGCTGGCTCGTATCGGCATACACGATCAGATATAACTTACCTGAGAGGTTGTCGATGACGGCCAGTTCTTCCGTCAGCAATAACTGAATGTCTGGCACTTGTAGATCATCAGGCGGTGCACTATCGGCCAGACGCGGTTCTATATAACGTACGGCGTCATAGCCGAAATAGCCTGCGAGTCCGCCGCAAAAGCGCGGCATGCCGGGGCTGACGGCGACTTTATAGCGAGACTGGAATTGAGCAATGAAATCGAGTGGATTGTCGCTGGTGGTTTCAATCACCTCACCGTGTTTCAATACCTCGGTTTGTTTGCCGCGCGAACGCAGCAAGGTGCTTGCGGGCAGTCCGATGAAGGAATAGCGACCAAAACGTTCGCCACCCACGACCGATTCGAGTAGAAAGGTGTTCTTACCTTGCTGTTGGGTCTGGGCCAGTTTTAAATACAGCGTGAGCGGTGTTTCGAGATCAGCGAAAGCTTCCGAGATCAGTGGGATGCGGTTATAGCCGTCCTTGGCCAGCGATTTGAATTCGAGTTCAGTCATATTTCTCTCCGGGCCGCCATTGTAAAGTAGCGGTGGTGTGTCTAAAAAACCAGCCAGCCCTGTGCAGGGCTGGTGACCAGCGGTCTCAAGCGATCCGCGATTGCCAGCGTCGCCACAGCCAGGCCTCATGTGCACCTGGGGGAATCAGCTTGGGTTTTTTGACGAGAAACATGATGGCTAGTATCAAGCGGCCAGCAGATGTGCCGCAACTAATAAGGTCTCGACTATACCATCCGAGTCTATGGATTGCACCGGCTGGCCATGGTTATAGCCATAAGGCACGGTCAGCACGGGACAGCCGGCAGCACGTGCAGCCTGGGCATCATTGCTGGAGTCGCCTATAGCGACGACTTGCGCTGCCTGAAATGAGAAATCTTTGCAGACGGTCAGCATGGGCAAGGGGTCGGGTTTCTTTTTAGGCAGAGAGTCACCGCCATAAACCAGCTCGAAATAATGTCTGAGGCCGGTTTTTTCCAGCAAGGGCAGGGCGAAGGCAATGGGCTTGTTGGTCACGCAGGCCAGTCGTAGACCTTGTGCTTTCATGGCGCTCAGGCCTTCATGTACGCCCGGGTAGACGCTGCTGTGATCGCCATTGATGGCGAGATAATGGCGCTGGTAAGCTGCCATTGCCTGCTCAAAATGCGCCTCCACTTGCGCCGCTTCGAAATCGACCGCCAGTACACGCCGCATCAGGTTTTCTGAACCCTGACCAACGAAATCGGTAATGGTTGCCAGACTCAAAGGCGCCAGATTCAGCTCGGCGCGCATACGGTTGATAGCAACCTGAAAGTCAGGCGTGGTGTGCACCATGGTGCCATCGAGATCAACGATGACTGCGCGAGTGCCTTTTAATTTTTCAGCTGCAGCCTGACTCATGCTGTTGCGAGCTGGGTGCGCATGGCATCGATGATGGCTTTGTAGTCGGGCTTGCCGAATATGGCTGAGCCGGCGACGAAGGTGTCTGCTCCGGCCTTGGCGACGGCAGCGATATTCTCGACTTTGATGCCGCCATCCACTTCCAGCATGATGTCGCGGCCGCTGGCATCAATCAGCTGGCGTACAGCGGCGATCTTCTTCAGCGCTTCGGGTATGAAGGATTGCCCGCCAAAGCCGGGATTGACCGACATGATGAGAATCAGATCGAGCCTGTCCATCACATGCTCCAGATAATGCAGGGGCGTGCCTGGATTGAAAACCAGACCTGCTTTGCAGCCCTGATCACGGATCAGCTGCAAGGTGCGGTCTATGTGTTCCGAAGCTTCCGGGTGAAAACTGATGATATTGGCACCGGCCTTGGCGAAATCGGGAATGATGCGGTCTACCGGTTTTACCATCAGATGAACATCGATCGGGATCTGTACGTGTGGACGGATTGCCTGGCAGACCAGCGGGCCT
>CAIQLE010000366.1 GCA_903872555.1 uncultured bacterium | reverse complement strand
TGCCCCATCAGATGAAGGCGCAGCCTCATCGGCTGAATACACTTCAAAAATCGAACATCTGACAGATAAGCTGAATAAACTTCAAAGCCTGCTGCATGCTTCCGGCAGCCGCGGCGTCTTGCTGGTTTTGCAGGGTATGGATACGGCGGGTAAGGATGGCGCGATACGTCATATTTTTTCCCATGTCAGTCCACTCGGTGTGCGGGCAGAAGCTTTTGGTGCGCCCAGTGAAGAAGAAAAAAAACATGATTTCTTGTGGCGCGTACATCAGAAAATTCCGCGCCGTGGCGAGCTGGTGGTGTTTAACCGTAGCCATTATGAAGATGTGATCGTCACTCGTGTGCGCGGCTGGATTAAAAAATCCGACTGGGAAAAGCGATATCAGCACATACAGAATTTTGAATCCATGCTGCATGATGAAGGCATCACTGTCATCAAATGCTATCTGCATATTTCTAAGCAAGAGCAAAAGAAGCGGCTGCAGGCCCGCATGGATGACCCTGCCAAGCAATGGAAACTGCAAGCATCAGATTTTGAAGACAGAAAGCAGTGGGGAGAGTTTATTGAGGCTTATCAGGATGCACTGATAGCGACCAGTACCGAGCATGCACCCTGGTATATCGTGCCAGCTGATTCCAAACCCTACAGAGATCTGTTCGTAGCGGAGTTGTTAGTACAGACCCTCGATAAACTCAAACTCAGTCTGCCTGAGCCGAGTTTTGATCTGAAACATATCAAACTGGTCTGAGTGTTGGCTGAGTGTTTGCTGAGCGATGGCTGAGTCTGGTGAATTAAACTCAGCAGATTGAATTGATTATCTGATTCAGCCTATGCTGCGCACCACAAAGCCGGTACCGCTTTCTTCCCACGCCGACTGCTCTTTGGCCAGCCAATAGGCGAGGGTAGGGTGGGCATTCAGCAAGGGCTTGCCGATTTCCAGATCAATGCGCGTGCGCATTTTAAGTTGTACTTGTTTGAGCGCCGGATCAATACGCGCATTCATGAACAAAATACCGAGTCGTAAAGCCAGAATAGCCTTGGCTAGTGCAGCCTGAGCCAAGGCCTCAGGCACTTTGCGTAAATTACCGCGCTGGGACAAGAGCAAGATCGAAAGTATGTGCTGTTCATGTGTGGTGAAGCCGGGCAGGTCCGCATTCAAGACCAGATAGGCTCCGTGCTTGTGAAAGCCGGTATGGGAAACCACCTTACCGACCTCATGCAATTTACTGGCCCAGCCCAGCAGACGATCCAGATCTTCGTTACCGGGTTTGAGCTGTTCATAAAATAACAGGGCATTGGCCGATGCCTGCGAGGCACGCATCTCATCCACACCAAAGCGTTTCATGAAATGTTTGACGGATTCCTGACGGCGGTCTTTTTTACGCGAACGCAGGTACAGATCCCACAGCACCCCCATGCGCAGACCGGCTTCTATCGAGACCAGACTGCGCAACCCCAATTCCTGACACAAGCCCAGTAAGATAGGCAGGCCACCCAGAATCACACTCGCACGTTCGGGTTTGACACCCAGCAGATCGATTTTACTGATCCGGCCACAAGTAATCAGTGCATCTCTCAGTGCGCGCAGACTTTTGACTGAGAGCTGTCCGTCACCCAGCGCATTTTTTTCTATGACATCGGCCAGCGTACGCATCGTGCCTGAAGAGCCATAACAGACTTCCCACAGGCGTGGATGGAAGCAATCCAGCGCATTTTCAAACAGGCTGCGTGCAGCCAGTACCGCTTCTTCAAATCCTTCTGCTGTAATACGGTCGTTCTCAAAGTAAGT
>CAIQLE010000365.1 GCA_903872555.1 uncultured bacterium | reverse complement strand
ATGTGGGTATTGCTCTTTCTTTCTACAGGGCTGGGTCTGATGGGTTTTACCTACGGGCCCTTGGGTACCATGCTCTCAGAATTATTTCCGGCTGAAGTGCGCTATACAGGCTCGTCACTCACCTTCAATCTGGGCGGCATTTTAGGTGCTTCTGTTGCGCCTTATATCGCTACTGCGCTGGCAAAATCGTATGGCCTGCAATTTGTAGGCTATTACCTGTCGGCGGCAGCTTTACTGAGTCTGGTGGGATTGCTGTTTGCCGGCAAGTTGTCGCAAAAGACTGTCGCAGCCGCTATTTGAAGAGATTCAGGCCAGATGAGATCACTCCCTGGCTTCGTTTCCTTTTGCAATCAATCCCTTAGCTGTGATTTAACATGACACGAGTGCTATACTTCTGAGCTAAACCAAGCCCACAGAATGTCCGAACTCAATACCTCCCCTAGCTCGATCGAAGCCGAGACCGCAGTGCTTCCAAAATTCGCAGACTTTGGTCTTGCACCGCCTATCTTGCAGGCGCTTGCCGATCAGGGCTATGTCCATCCCACGCCGATTCAGGCTCAGGCGATTCCCATCGTCCTGCAGGGGCGTGACGTCATGGGCGCGGCCCAGACCGGTACCGGTAAGACAGCCAGTTTCTCTCTGCCTATCATTCAGCAATTACTGGCACATGCCAATAGCAGCGCCTCACCGGCGCGCCATCCGGTACGTGCTTTGATACTGACACCGACGCGCGAACTGGCAGATCAGGTCGCGGAGAACGTGAAAGCGTATTGCAGGCACACGCCGCTGCGTGCAACAGTAGTCTTTGGTGGTGTCGATATGGCGCCGCAAACCGCTGCACTGCGATCAGGTATAGAAATCGTGATTGCAACGCCGGGTCGCCTGTTGGACCATGTGCAGCAAAAAACACTGAACCTGTCACAGACCCAGATTTTTGTGATGGACGAAGCCGATCGTATGCTCGATATGGGCTTCCTGCCCGATTTGCAGCGCATCATCAATCTCTTGCCCAAGCAACGTCAGAACCTGATGTTCTCGGCGACTTTTTCGCCAGAGATCAAAAAGCTGGCCGGCAGTTTCCTGAAAGACCCGCTGCTGATCGAAGTGGCGCGCAGCAATGCCACCGCCGAGCGCGTCACTCAGCTCATTTACAAAGTGGAAGAAGAAGCTAAGCGTGATGCAGTAGTACATCTTTTGCGCGGACGTGATCTGAAGCAGGTGCTGGTGTTTTCAAATACCAAGATAGGTGCATCGCGCCTCTCGCGTGAACTGGAAAAACACGGCATTAAGGCAGCTGCGATTCACGGCGACAAAACGCAGAATGAACGCATGGCCGCTCTGGAAGCCTTCAAGAACGGTGGTATCGATGTGTTGGTGGCAACCGATGTCGCTGCACGCGGTCTGGATATTGCTGAACTGCCTTGCGTCATCAATTACGATTTGCCTTACAACGCAGAAGATTATGTGCACCGTATAGGCCGTACTGGCCGTGCCGGTGCATCAGGTGATGCACTCTCTTTATACTCGGACAAAGACGCACGCTTGTTGGCCGATATAGAAAAGCTCATCAAGCAAAAATTAGTGCCCGCAGAGCTGCAAGGTTTTGCGCCACGCGCATCACGCGGCAGTGACCGCCCTGAGCGCAGTGCTGACAGGCCTGCAGGCAGGCATGCGGACAGAGGCGCTGAAAGAAGCGCTGATAGAGGTGCAGAAAATGGTGATCGCCGTCCTGCAGAACGTACGCAACGCAGCTATGCACCGCCACGCAAGGAAAAAGTCGATCCCTGGTTCCTGAAACCCTATGAGCCTGAAGTGCCTGTTGCACCTAAGCCCCAGGCGATTGATGCCAAAGCAGGCAAGACAGCGCAACCTCAAAAACGTGCTGCCTTGTTAGGCGGCGTTCGCAAGGCCTGATTCGCTAAACAAAGCGCCGTGCCCATGCGGGCACGGCTGCCTCCCAAAAATCCTGCACAGTCATCTGCGCAGGTTTCAGTTCTAGTCCCAGACGATGCGCCGCCATCATCAATTCATGTACTGGTTGTGACAGGTCTAAGGCCTGGGCGCACGTCTGCTTAGAGAGTTTTTCTCCGGCAGCATTCGTCACCACAGGCACATGCAGATAGCGTGGTACAGGTAATTTCAATAAGCCTTGCAGATAGATTTGTCGTGCTGTTGAATCTTGCAAGTCTGCGCCACGCACGACATCTGTTACCCCTTGCTCTGCATCGTCAACCACGACGGCCAACTGATAAGCCCAGAAACCATCGGCGCGCTTCAGCACAAAATCTCCCACGGACGAGGCCAGTGTTTCAGTGATGCGACCTTGCCAGCGATCTTCGAAAGTAATCACGCCAGCTGCATCGCCTGCATCTGGTACGCGCAGGCGCCATGCACGGGCTTCACGTCCTGCAGCTAATCCTGCGCGACAAGTGCCGGGATAAATGGCTGCGCCATCAGCGCCGAAATTGATTCGTGAATCAGCAATTTCTTTTCGACTGCAGGCACAGGGATAAGTCCATGACGCCAGTTTTTTAAAAGCTGATTCGTAGCGTTCCTTTCTGGCGCTTTGCCAGACAATCTCAGCATCAGAGCGCATGCCCATTGCCGCAAGTGCCTGAATGATGTCCTCTGCAGCACCCGGAACCGTGCGCGCTTCATCAATATCTTCTATCCGCAGCAACCAGCGTCCATGATGAGCGCGAGCATCCAGATAGCTGGCAAGTGCAGCGACCAGTGAGCCGGCATGCAGCGGGCCTGAAGGGGAGGGTGCGAAACGACCGAGGTAGCTCATGATTCGAATAAAGATAATTCTGCTTGCACGATCTCGGACGGTGCTGCGCTTTCGCCGCGCTTACTCAGTGCAGAGACTCTCACACCCAGTAATCTGATGCGCTTATCCAGCGCAACGCGTCGCAGACATTCACCTGCAGCACGGCGAATACTGGCAGCATCATCTATGGGCAAATCTAAACTCAGATCGCGCGTCACCGCTTTAAAATCTGCATACCGCAATTTGATGCCTATGGTGCGCCCCACATAGCCCTTGCGCTGAACGTCAGCCGCCACGCGGGTGCAAAGGGTAGTAAAAATATCGCTCAGCTTCTCGCGATCATGTTTCGCATGCAGATCACGCTCGAAAGTGGTTTCGCGGCTGATGGACTTAGGCTCCGATTGTGTCACCACAGGTCTGTCATCCAGACCGCGTGCCACCTGATACAGCCACTCACCATAACTGCGTCCAAACTGCGCCTGCAGAAAGTGCATCTCCCGCTGCGCCAGTTCGCCTATGGTGTGTATTTGCAGCGTTGCCAGTTTTTCACTCGCCTTCGGACCGATACCATTAATCTTGCGAGCCGACATGGGCCAGATGCGGGTTTCAAGATCGTGCATAGTCAGTATCGTCACGCCATCTGGTTTATCGAGTTCCGAGGCAATTTTTGCTAATAGCTTATTGGGTGCAAGGCCTATAGAACAGGTGAGTCCTGTCGCATCCTTCACAGCCTGTCTGATACGCTCAGCAAGACTGAAGCTATCTTCTTCGTGAGAAGTTAAATCCATGTAAATTTCATCGATCCCGCGATCTTCTATCTCGGGCGCGATGGTGGCAACGGCTTGCTTGAACAGCCGTGAGTAATGCCTGTAAGCGTCGAAATCTGCCGGTAATAAAAATGCATCAGGCGCTAGCTTGGCGGCTTTCATCATGCCCATGGCAGAGAACACGCCGAGTGCCCGCGCTTCGTAGGTAGAAGTCGTGACTACACCACGGCCTGCGTAATCACGTAATTGCGCGAATGTACGGCTGCCATCGTGCTTGATGCCGGGCTGTTGAGATGAGCGTCCCCCGAT
>CAIQLE010000364.1 GCA_903872555.1 uncultured bacterium | reverse complement strand
TCAAAACTGATGCCCTTGAGGATACGGCGGCTGCCATGACGGAAGCCCACATCGCGCACCGAGATCGTACCCGGCACTTTGGCAACCGGCACAGGATGGGTAGGCTCAGGCACGCTCGAGCTGTGATCGAGAATATCAAAAATACGCTTCGCCCCGGCCGCCGCTTTTTGTGTGTGCGAGACGATATGGCTCATGGAATCGAGCCGGCCATAGAAGCGGCCGATATAGGCAATGAAGGCAACCAGCACACCAACGGTCATGCGGTGATGCATCACCAACCAGATACCAAAGGCCCAGACCACCAGCAGGCCCACTTCGGTCAGCATAGTCACGGTGGGTGCAAACAAGCTCCAGGTGCGATTGAGCTTGTCATTAAATGTGAGGTTGTTCAGGTTCGCTTCACGGAAGCGCTGCGACTCGCGCGCCTCTTGCGCAAAGGCTTTCACCACACGAATACCGGGAATGGTATCGGCCAGCACATTGGTGACATCGCCCCAGATACGGTCAATTTTTTCAAAGCCAGTGCGCAAACGATCGCGCACCATGTGGATCATCCATGCAATCAGCGGCAACGGCAGCAAGGTAACCACGGTGAGCCAGGGATTGATGGTGAACAGAATCACCGTGGTCATGGTCAGCAGCAGCACATCGGTCGCAAAATCGAGTGCATGCAGCGACAGGAAAACGCAGATACGATCGGATTCATTACCGATACGGGCAATCAGATCACCTGTACGCTTGGCACCGAAATATTCCAGCGACAGATTCATCAGGTGATCAAAGGTGGCGGTTCGCAAATGCGCACCGATGCGCTCTGAGACCAGTGCCAGCAAGTAGGTGCGCCACCAGCCCAGTCCCCAGGCCGTCAACGCTGCGGCCAGCAGTCCGGAGAGATACAGCAGCACATCATGCGTATCGATCTGCGTGCCGGTGTGGGTAGGAATCAGGATTTCGTCCATCAATGGCATGGACAGATACGGTGGCACCAGTGTCGCCGCAGTGGCGGCCAGCGTCAGGAAAAAACCCAGCAGCAGCTGCATTTTGTAGGGCTTGGCAAAGCGCCACAGCCGCAGCAGCACCCAGGTCGACACCGGTTGCAGCAGTTCGCGATGACAGACCGGACATTCTTCACTCTCTTCCGGCAGCGGCGACTGGCAGCTGGGGCAACGCGCGCTCGCATCATCGGCAGCAAATACATGGCCTGAGCGTGTTGCCTGTATGCGTTCGAATTGCTGAATGAATCGTATGGCAAGAACTTCCTGCTCCAGCGTGAAGCGCCAGCGCGCCAGACAGGCTTGATCATTATGCAAGGCCAGCGTGGCAACGCCACCATGGTCACTGTGGTGCAGACTTAATTCTGGCTGCAGGTGCCAGCTAGTCCACCCCGGACCATCCGAATCGCTTAAAATTCTGTCCGTTGTCAGCAAAACCCGACTCGCCGAAAACTTCAGGGATGCGCCCAGATCCGGTTCCAGTGAGGCGAGGATCTGCTCCTCGCGATGGAGTGGCGGTTTCGAGCGTGAGTCGATTGCTGCGCCGGGAGTGGCGTGTTCCAGTGGTGACGTGGCGCTAGGCAGCATGTATATGAATGGAAGCTTGTTGCAATCTTTGTGAATGTACGGATGATCTGAGCCACCCTGCCCTCTACGACTGACAGCGCGGATTGTCGCCGAATCCGGCAATTCAGTCCAACCAATCCGCTATCTTACCCTTTTGTTTGACATCACTCGCCAATGACACAGCCACAAACTAGCCAGACTATGCCGCCGGGCCCGCTGGAAATCAAACTCCTGCGCGTGACCTATCTGCGCGGACCGAATATGTGGACCTATACGCCGGTGATTGAAACCTGGCTGGATCTGGGTGTGCTGGAAGACTGGCCTAGCAATAAGCAACCGGGCTTTATCGAGCGATTGTTATCGTTATTGCCACAAATCGCTGCGCATCACTGCAGCCCCGGCGTGCCCTATGGTTTCGAGCAGCGGCTGCGCGATGGCACCTGGATGGGCCACATACTGGAACACATCATCATTGAACTGATGGAAATGGCCGGCATGGAAGCCGGCTTTGGCCAGACGCGTGAAACGACCAAGTCCGGCACTTATCGCATGGTGTTCCGTGTATCGAATGAGATCGTGGGCCGCACCGCGCTGACTGCAGGACTCGCCTTGCTGCATGCAGTGATCAATCAACAAGTTTTTGATCTCGATGCAGCGCTGGAAAAAATCCGCGACGCCATTGATGACCATTTGCTGGGCCCCAGCACGGCACATATCGTCAACAGCGCAAGCGAGCGCAAGATTCCTCATATCCGTCTGAATAACGGCAATCTGGTGCAGCTGGGCTACGGCGCCCTGCAAAACCGCATCTGGACAGCTGAGACTGATCTGACCAGTGCGATCGCTGAAGGCATCGCCAGTAATAAAGATCTGACCAAATCACTGCTGAAAAGCTGCGGCATACCTGTGCCTGAGGGTGTGGTCGTGGAAAGCAAAGAAGCGGCATGGGAAGAAGCACAGGACATCGGCGTGCCGGTGGTCATCAAACCGCGTGACGGCAATCGTGGTCGCGGCGTCGTGCTGAACCTGCATACGCAAGATGAAGTGGAAGCCGCATTTACTGTCGCGCAGGCTGAAGACAGTGATGTGATTGTCGAAAAATATATTCCCGGCGATGAGCACCGTGTACTGGTCGTGGGCGGCAAAGTGGTCGCCGTGGCACGCGGTGAAAGCGCCTGGGTCACCGGCGATGGCAGCAGCGACATCGTGCAACTGGTGGACCAGCAGATCAACAATGACCCGCGCCGCGGCAGTGATGACATTCATCCACTGGAAACCCTGCGCCCCAGACGCAACAGCGTGATCCTCGCCAACCTGCAGCGCCAGCGCATGACGCCGGACTCCATACCGCAGTCAGGTCAGCGTGTGCTGATTGCAGCCAATGGTAATCATGCAATCGAATGCACCGACGCTATCCATCCGGAAGTTGCGCATATTTGCACGCTGGCAGCACGCGTGGTCGGTCTTGATATTGCCGGCATCGATCTGGTCTGTCACGACATCAGCCAGCCACTCGATAAGCAAGGCGGTGCTGTGGTGGAGGTGAATGCCGGCCCCAGCCTGCTGATGCACTTAAAGCCTGCTGAAGGCAAGCCCCAGCCTGTGGGCGATGCGATCGTCAGTCACCTC
>CAIQLE010000363.1 GCA_903872555.1 uncultured bacterium | reverse complement strand
CTGCGCGCATGCAGCGTCACCGCAAGACCTGCTGAAAGCTGCACTGACAGAGTGGGTCGCTGCGCAAAACGGGGTGTCGACCGATATCGTCGAGATGGCACCACTCGATCCGCGCATACCGGTGCAGCCCTGTGCAAGCAATTTCAGTTTTGATTACCCGTTTGTCAGCCGTGAAAGCGTGCGTGTACGCTGCACCAGACCGAACTGGCAACTGTTTGTGAAAGTGGGATTTGCAGTTTCATCGCCGCCGCCAGTTATAAAAAATGCAGGTCCAACCAGCATCCCTGCGAGTTCTGGGGAAAGCCGACAGGTGGTGGTGGCCAGCGTGAATCTCTCGGCTGGTCAGTTGCTGCAGCCTGAATTATTAAAGTTTGAGAAGCTTGATGCCGAAAAGATAAGCAGAACCCACTATTTAGAGATGAGCGGTCTGGTCGGCCAGGAAGTGGTGAGAGCCGTGCGGGCGGGCGAAGCCCTGCGCAGTTCGGATCTGCGGCCAGGATTAATGATCAAAAAAGGCGATCAGGTCATGATGACGATAGGCAGTCCATCGACTTTCCAGATCTCAGTCAAACTGGAAGCCCTGCAGGACGGGCATCTGGGTGAGCAAATCAAGTTGCGCAATGCAGACTCAGAGCGTACCTTGAATGGTGTTGTAACGGGCAAGGGTACAGTACGCGGCATCTGAGCACCCCCCTGATGTTATTTTGAAAATGAAATATTTTTTTGTTTTGGGCTAAAGTTTGTTTCAGCTCATCCGATACTCGTTGTGACAGGAATAAAAAGCCGCAGGTTTAAACAAGACCTGAGGCTCAATGTGAGGACATATTATGAGCAACCCTATATCAAGCATCTTTAGTGGCAGCCCTTCGCTGGACAAGGCCGCACTGGACAAAACCAAGCGCAAAGCGCTGGAGCGCCCACTGGATGGCCAGTCTGATCCTGCGAAAGCAGCCGCTAAATCCGTACCCACCCCGAAAGGTGATGAAGTCGTGCTCTATCCATTCGCCCAAAAAGCCATGGCTGAACCCGCCTTCGACCGCGCCAAAGTGGAATCGATCAAGCAGGCTCTGAAAGATGGAAATTACCCACTGAACTCGCGCCGAATCGCCGAAAGCTTTGCTTCGATAGAAAAACTGATTGGTTAACAGCCCCATGATGCAAACGCCTTTCCAGTCCGTCGCGCAGCCCAACATGCCACCCGCCGCCAGCCCTGAGCTGGTATCGGCGCTTGAACACGGCTTAGCCTTGCACGAGTTGCTGGAAAAGGAGTTTGAATCACTGCGAGTGCAGGATCTGGATACCTTTGAGGCGCTACAGGACGACAAACTGGCTATTTTCAGTACCCTGACTTACCTCACGGGCGTCGGTACGGAAGCCAGTCGTCTCGATCTGCCTGACTGGGACACCTTCAAAAACCTGATCTCTGATTGTCGTGATCTGCATCGTCGCAATGAAGTGCTGATCACACGCAAGCTCGACGCTATCCGAGGCACCCTGCATACCCTGCGTGGCACGGATCCGACCTCATCGGTCGAAGTCTATAACCGTCTGGGCCGCCTAGCGCGCACGCGCGGCAGCCGTGGTTACGAAGAAGCCTGAAGCTTTCAGGAATGCACAGGCTGGGCAACCAGCTTCACTCCCAGAGCAGTACACACCCGATTAATCGTATCGAAGCGCGGCGCTGCATCTGGACGTAAGGCTTTGTACAAAGCTTCACGTGTGAGTCCACAGGCTTTCGCGATCTCTGTCATTCCACGGGCACGAGCGGCTAGTCCTAGCGCATGTGCCAGCTCTGACATATCGCCATCGGCAATCACCAACGTCAAATAGGCGGCAATATCCGCTTCATTTTTCAGGTGTTCAGCAAGATCAAATTCCGGCAAGTCATTGATTTTTATCGTTTGGGTCATGGGTTTACTCCTCGATATTGGCCAAAAGTCGGATAGCTCTGGCAATGTCAGCGGTCTGACTTGATTTGTCTCCTCCGCCTAGCATGATGAGCAGCGTGTCTCCGCGCTGCGTGTAATACATGCGCCATCCGGGACCGAAATGCTCTCGCATCTCATACACACCCTCCCCCACAGACCTGATATCGCCGAGGACGCCACGCTGCGCTTTGTCTAATCGGCGCGCCAATCTGATGCGGGTGGAAGCGTCTCTCAGACCGCATAGCCACTCAGAAAATTCAGGGAGCAGTTTGAGGGAAGCCATGTATCGATTGTAATCGATCGATTACAACCCCTCAAGCTTTTCGGACAGCATTCTAAGCACAGCCTTGATTCGTCCGCGCTAGCTCTTCTCATCCCCCGGCTTCATGCCCTGCAACCAGTAGGCCCAGGACAGCACCACTGCCACTGCGGTATAGAGTTCGCGCGGGATTTCCTGTTCCAGATCCAGTCGTGACAGTGCGGCGACCAGCTGTTTATCCTGAGCGATGTAAATTCCCTGTTTTTTTGCTTCCGCAATGATGGCGTCGGCCAGTTCATCCCTGCCCTTCGCCGTGATAACGGGAGTTTCGCGCTTGCCATAAGCCAGCGCCACTGCTTCGCGTGTGTGCCTCATGCGGACACGTCCAGCATTGCACCCGGCGGATTCCAGGACTCGGGCAGACTGGGACGAGCGGAGTGGAATACGCGGAATGAATCCATAGTCAGGCCGGCCTGTGTCAGACGACTGCCCAGTTTTTCAGAATGCAGGCGCGCCAGTCGGTAGACACTGTCTTTCATGGCCCACATCATCAGATCGACATGCGAGGCACGCGTAATCGAAGTTTTTAACCAGATCTCACCCAGAGTCTCGTTTTCGGTATGGATATCCACTGAAAACGGCGGCGCTTCCTGACCGGGGCGGCGCGCCGGGCGGAAAAAGCGTATTTCAACCGGATTGGCATCGACAAAGGGCAGCACCATGGCAAAGGAAATTTCACCGCGTGCCTGCGCTGCGAGTGACTCCACTTGTGAGGACTCAATGTCATCAATGGCTTTGTGCAGCTTGCCCGCGACCGGGGACTCTTTGTCATCGAGTGAACGAATCAGGCGGCGCAGCATGGATTTCATATCCGCTCTGCCTGCGCTCTGCCCGCTGCCCAGCAGCGCTTCAAACCAGAAGCCTGAGGACATCACTGCGTTCTGCAGCGAATTAGAGGACAAGCCGCGCATGGATAGCTGTAAGCGTTGAAACAGCGCCGTCAATTCCGGATTGGCAGCCGTCTGCAACAAACTCGTAACCTGGGCTGGCTGAAACAGCTCCAGCAAGGTGGATGGCATGGGAGGACGTAAGGACAGCGCAAGCAGCCGCGAGATGCCGGCTGGTTCTGTGGCTGGCATCACAGGTATAGGCAGAGGCTCGAGCGCAGTGGCATGCTCTGCGCCCTGATCGACGGGCTTGAGCTGCCAGCCATTCGCGCCTCGGTTGGCACGCAGCCAGAGTGCATCACCGGGACTAAAGCGCAGGCCGGGCGGCAAATCCAGCAGTTTGCCGTTCAGCAGAAGTTTCAGGGAATCGCCACGCAGTTCGATGGTGGCCTGAATTATCTGGCCTTCGCGCAAGCCCAGCTGCTGTGCAATGGGCGTAGCCAGCGGCAGCGGACGGCCTTCGAGATAAATCGGGCTGAGCCGACCCGTGGGTGCAGTCTGCTCAGGCCCGTAAAACATGGGAAACGCTCCCGCTTAAGGGTAGCGCACCCATTTTTTCTTTTCTTCCGGCGGCACTTCAGCCACTGGCATGGTGTTGCTGGCCACATTCACAGGCAGCCTTGGCACGGCGATCGGTGGATTGAGTTCGCTGGCCGTGGCCGCGATGGTCGGTGCTACAACAGGTGCCGATGTGTGCAATACCGCTTTTTTCTCACCCGTAGTCATCGCATTAGCGTAAATGGCAGGAGCCGGGTCACCCAGTACCACCTGACGCAGCACAGCTGGGCCTGGCACGTACAGCGCCTGACCCGGACGCAGCTTGGCAGGCTTGGCACCGCCCAGTACCTGAGGATTAG
>CAIQLE010000362.1 GCA_903872555.1 uncultured bacterium | reverse complement strand
GAATGAGCTGATCAATCTGAGCAAGCTGCATGCAGAATTGGAAGAGATAGAAGCGATTATTCTTCCCGGTAATTTTCCTCATAAAAGTCCTGCAATACCACTTGATCACCTGAAATCAAAGGAAACTTTAAGACTGGAAAAAATACACAAAGATAAAATTAAAGCGCTTGAAGAAAAATATAAAATAGAACGGTATGGCAGTGTGATGCGCTGGAATCTGCTTGCCGGCGCGGCCGGTTTTGCCACCTCATTCCTGCTGCCGAATAGTGTTTCCCGCTGGGGTCTACCCTGGTATTCAGGCATCGTCGCGCCATTTGTTGCAGGGACCCTGCATGTGCTTCTGGCCACGCCGACTGTCAAGTCACTGATGGTGACGACCTGGAATAGCCCGGCCATGTCTGAATTTAATAATTACTGGGTGCTGAAAGGCACCTCCTGGGGAGACTACTGGCGTGGAGAGACGACATTAAAAAAATATGCCGATAAAAATCCGAAACAAAAAGACAAAATCAATATAAAGCAGCGTTTACAGCAAGAGCGTCCTTTCCGGGAAATTAATCGCGATCGCTACACGAGCGAAGATCTTGCTTATTTTTCTTACACTGCTAATTACTGGGTCAAGGCTGCACTGGCTGCTGCCGGCACCCCTTATTTTAGCGCTCAAACTACCGGCAGCAAGTTAGTCGAGATGACTTTGCATGGCATGCTGGGCGCCCTGTCAGGCGCGCTCTATGTAGCAGGCCAGCAGTTTTTCAGACGCCATGATGAAAAGGCCAAAGAGAGCGTGGTTCCTACCGCAGAAATTTCTGCTGACCAGGCAGCGGCGCTCCGCTCCTGGCGGGATGACTTAAACGCTGAAATTGAGAAATTACATGATCAGCCGAATCACCCCATGATGAAGGCGCTAACCAAGGAACTAAGGAAAACCAACCGGGAACTCCTGATAGCCACCACTAAATCCAAACCCGGGGGCACCTGGGAACATGAATTTATGGCTCAGTTCGGTCCCACAGAACTGGCTTATACGATCTCGGAAGCATTGGGCAGGTCACTCTCTCTGCTTCCTGTGGCCGCGGTCAATTACTTGACAGCGGAATGGCGCAAAAGTAGTGACCCCCTGTATATGGCCCTAGGGCATGCAGTATCGGCTGTCATATTGATTGCACCGCCAGGCTTTAGCATGCGAGGGATTTATTCTGGCGTGATATTGGCGGTCATCACGGCCTTCACGGGTAACAAGCACAAAGCCGTGGTGACCAGCATGCGTAACCCGCTGGTGGATGATGATGGTGATTCTCTGGTCTCGTTTGGTGAGACCCGCGCGCACAAACATAAGGTGGATGCTGATGGCGATTCTCTGGTTTCGTCTGCCAGCGAAATATCTTCTTCTGCATCAAAACCTGAAAAAACATCAGAAACTGAAAAAATCAGCGCCCATATCGATGAATCAGAAGACAAATCTCTGGTAGTAGGTGATGTGAACGCTGGCGGTTACGAAAGCGAGGAGTCAGAGGAGTGGGTAGGCAATCCCTTACCGGGCGACGCCGATCGAATGTAGGCAAAGGCACCGGGCTGGCCGCCCGGTGCCTGTCGCTTAATTTAGTGCAGTATCGATCAATTCTATCCAGTGTCTGACAGGCGTATCGGTACCTGATTGCAGATGGGTCAGGCAACCGATATTGGCCGATACAATCATCTCTGGCTCAATCGCTGCCAGATTTTTTAATTTGTTATCCCGCAGCTGATATGACAATTCAGGCTGCAGTACAGAATAGGTGCCGGCCGAACCGCAGCACAGGTGGCTGTCGGCGCAGAGCTGCACATCCACGCCTGCAGCACGCAGCACGCCTTCAACTTTGCCGCGTATCTGCTGACCATGCTGCAAGGTGCAGGGCGGATGGTAGGCAACCCGCTTATGGATCTTGCCTTTCAGCTGATGTTCCAGCTCTGTTTCAAAGGCCGGCATAATTTCAGACAGATCCTTTGTCAGTTCCGAAATACGCTGAGCGCGTGCCGCATAGGCAGGATCATGTGCCAGCAAATGGCCATATTCTTTCACCGTCACACCGCAACCGGAAGCGGTCATCACGATTGCCTCTGCGCCGGCTTCTACAGCCGGCCACCAGGCATCGACATTGCGACGCATATCGTCCAGCGCTGCTTCCTGATCATTCAGGTGATGGCGCAGCGCACCGCAGCAACCTGCTTTGGGCGCGATGATCAAT
>CAIQLE010000361.1 GCA_903872555.1 uncultured bacterium | reverse complement strand
CCCGGTATGCTCAAAGCCATAGGCCAGCGCTTTGACGTGAATCTGAAAGACGTCGCTGTCGTCGGCGATTCACTGCGTGACCTGCAGGCAGGTTTTGATGTGGGATGTCAGCCATTTCTGGTCAAGACCGGCAATGGCGAAAACACACTGGAAAAAGGTGGCCTGCCACCCGGCACACAAATTTTTGATGATCTTGCTGCGGTGGTTGATCGCCTGCTGCATCTGGATCAAGTGGAATCCGGTACTGAAGCTGTCGCACGCTCCGGACATCTGAGAAAAAAATAAACAGCGCAAATTAATCAGTGCAAATCAATCAAGCCACATCAGCGATGCCTGTGCCGGTATGAATAGGCCTTGAACTATGGCCGCAATGCTAAGTTGGTGAATAAATGATTTGATCTGCTTGTCTGCTGATACTTTGTTTTAATTTAGGAAGCTGCATGTCACGACCCGTTCTGTTTCTGCGCTCGCTGGTATTTGCACTGCTGATGGCGGTGGCCACCATCATCTGGGCCATTGCCTGTTTTGGCTTTGTTTTTCTTCCCTATCGTCAGCGCTACTGGATCATCACGCGCTGGAATGTGTTTGTCATTCTGGCGGCACGCAGTGTGTGTGGCATACACTGGGAAGTGAAGGGTCAGGAGAACTTACCTGATGCACCTGTCATTCTCCTCTCCAAACATCAGTCGGCATGGGAAACCATTTTTTACTGCTGGATGATGCCGCGCCCCATGATCTTCGTGTTCAAGAAAGAATTGTTGTACATCCCTTTCTTTGGCTGGGGTCTGGCCATGTTGCGCATGATTGCGATTGATCGCAGCAAGGGGCGGGATGCCATGTCGCAGGTGATCGCCGTCGGCAAACAGCGCCTGAATGATGGTCAGTGGGTCATCATGTTCCCCGAAGGGACACGTACCCGGGTTGGCGAACAGGGCAAATACAAAGCCGGCGGTGCCATCCTCGCTATCGGAACAAAAACGCCGGTGGTGCCGATTGCCATGAATTCAGGCGACTGCTGGCCGCGCAATGCCTTCATCAAAAAACCCGGACTGATCACCGTCTCCATAGGCAAGCCCATCTCGCCTGAAGGACTGACACCGGCAGAATTGATAGCTCAAGCAGAAAATTGGATAGAATCCGAAATGCGCGTCATCACGCCGGCCGCTTATAACAAGACGCCGGCCACACACACTCAGGGACAGTAAATTCATGTCATTGAAGCAGTTCTTGCGGAAGAAGTTTATGGATCCGAACCAGCTTTCGCTGGAAGACCTGTTTGGTGAAACCCCAAGTCTGGACGCGCCACCGCCATCGACCGTTCCCGAAACACCCATACCACCGGGTCAGCGTCGCATACGACTCGAAACCCATAGCCTGGATTACCGTCTGATACGTTCGAAGCGCAAAACCCTGGGCTTCCTGATCGATGATGATGGTCTGCGCGTGACAGCGCCGCGCTGGGTCACCGTTGCTGAAATTGAATCAGCCATCGCCAGTAAGCAGCAATGGATTTTCAAAAAAATAAATGAACAGCGTGAGCGTTCGGTACGCCGACTGCAGCCTCCCATGGAATGGCGGGATGGCGCAACACTACCCTTTCTGGGCACGGACATTACCGTCAGAGTCGCTGAAGGCAGCACCATGGGGGTTCGCTTTGACGATGAAAAGCGCGAACTGCATGTCAGCCTGCCGAACTCAGCCAGTGAACAGCAATTAAAAGATCGCGTGCAAGGCTGGCTGCAAACCGAAGCCCGGCGCGTGTTTGCAGAGCGTCTTGATATTTTTGCAGAAAAACTCGGCGTGTCATTCAAGAGCTTTGCACTCTCATCGGCATCCACGCAATGGGGTTCCTGCACGGCAGACGGTCGCATACGCCTGAACTGGCGGCTCATGCACTTTGCTCTGCCGAATATCGATTATGTGGTTGCTCATGAGCTCTCGCATTTGCGCGAAATGAATCACGGCCCGCAATTCTGGAACACGGTGCAATCCGTCTTGCCCGAATTTGAAAATGCACGCAAAACTTTGCGTGATCATCATCCCGAGGGTTTGCCAGCTTTTTAACAGCTGCACCACACCAGACGAAGCTAACGCTCACGCGCCGCTTCCATCCACGCTTTCTGCACCGGCGAGAGCAAATACTCCAGCACTGAACGCCGCCCCAGATAAATATCTGCCACCACTTGCATACCTGCCGTCAGATGCAAAGGCTGACCTGCCAGCATCAGATGTTGCGCAGGCAAATTCACCAGCACCGGATAGCGTGCTGTGGCCTGCGAAGTATCTGGCGCTTGATGTAGACCCTCAGTGGCATCGAAAACATCGGGCCCTATGTGAATAATCACGCCTTCCAACATGCCGTATTTCTGAAATGGATAAGCTGCCAGTTTGATTTTCACGCTCTGTCCCAGACGCACAAAACCAATGTCTTCATTTCTGAGCATGACTTCAGCCCGCAATGCTTCCTGCTGAGGCACCAGTGACATAAGTACGGTACCCGGCGCGACCACAGCGCCCGGAGTATGCGTAGACAGATCTTTGATCATGCCCGATTGCGGCGCGCGCAATAACAACTGGCTGGATTTATATTCCAGCTTATTTTTTTCTTCTTTTAATTTTTCGAATTGTGCATCAATGCTGGCACGCTCAGCTAGTAAATCACTGCGATACGCAGAAGTGATTTGCGCCTGCCTTTTATCGCTGGCAGTCAGCATGGCTCTGAGGCTATCAAGACTGGCTGCCTGTGCATGCATATCCTGAATCTTTTCCAACTGCTCTTTTTGCTTGTCATCCGCCATCAGTTTACTGATGTAACCCTGCTCCTGAAGTTTTGCAAACGCTGCTGCACTGCGTTGAGCTACGGGAAGCGTGCTCTCCAGCTTGTTCAGAACTTCACTCGCTGCCTGTAAATCATGGCGAAGTTTTTGTGCCATGGCATGCTCCCCCGCGAGCGCATCCAGATAAGCCTGTCGATGCGCCCATCCCTGCTGGCGCACCTGTGTAAACAAAGCAGGCAGATCACCTTCAGCGATGCGCATTTCACTTCCCTGCAATTCAGCGTCAATCCGACGCAGCTGCAGCTGACAATGTGCATAATCATTTTTGACAGAACGCAGATCTGCTTCCAGCAAATGAGGGTCCATGCGCATCAGAATTTGCCCCTGCTGCACGGTCTGTCCTTCTTGCACCAGAATTTCTAGTACCGTACCTGCATCACTGGCCTGGATGATCTTGAGGTGTGACTGCGGCATCAGATGCCCCTCAGCCGTAGCGACGATATCCAGCTTTCCTAGCATTGACCATAGCAGCACAAAAAACAAAAGCAGGAGTAACAAGCGCAAGATCAGCTTGGGCAATTTTGGTGGCGGACTGTCCGTGATGGACAATAAACCCGGCATGAAATCCCGCACTTCATCCTGCACTTGATTGTTAGGCTGACTAGGCATGCGCGACCTGATCCGTAGAAATTTCAGACAGATGTATTACCTGATCTACCTGCAGATTAGCGGGCAGCGCGTGGGCAATAAAGAGCATCGTGATCTTGCCGCGCAAGCTGTTCACTGTCTGCGCAAAATATTCAGCGGTCTGTTTGTCGAGTGCGCTGCTGGCTTCATCAAAGATCAGGATATAAGCTTGCCTGAGTAAGGCACGGGCAATCGCCAGTCGCTGACGCTGACCACCGGATAAACCGACCCCACGTTCACCGACGATGGTCTGATAGCCATCAGGCAGTTGCTCTATGCCGTCATGTATGCCGGCCATCAGACAGGCGCCTACGATTTGTTCAAAACTGGCCTGCGGACTAGCGATCTGTAAATTTTCCAGCAAGGTGCCTGAGAACAGGACCGTCTCTTGCGGCACGACGCCAAAGTAAGCCCGTAATTCATTTACAGATAAATGACGGATATCCACACCATCTATCAGGATGCGGCCGTCATCCGGCACATGAAATCCGAGCAGCAATCTGGCCAGCGTACTTTTACCTGAACCCGATGGCCCCATCAGTGCATAGCTCTTGCCCGGCTCGAGCGTGAGATAAAAATTTTTATACAGCCAGGGATGGCGCTCGCTATGGCGAAAAGACAGTCCCGCGATCCGTATATGTCCGCGTCGCTGTGTCATGCGTGAAGGTTGAATAGTCTGCGGCTCTGCAGGCGCATCCATCACATCGCCTAAACGTTTAAGCGAGAGATCAGCCTGCTGAAATTGCTGCCACAAACTGACCAGTCTCATGGCGGGTGCGCTCAGGCTGGCGGCAAACATCTGGAAGGCTACGAGCATGCCTATGGTGAACTCGGTACTGTTCATGGCCATGTAGGCCCCCACCATCAGGATCAGCAGGCGCATCAACTGATCCAGCGTATTCGCTGCAGTGTTGTATAGATTGGCGAGTTGCCGCGTCTTGAAACTGGCCTGTAAATACGCTGCAAGATAGCCAGAGTAACGCTCATTGAGTTGCGGTTCTAATTGCAGGCTTTTGACTGTCTCTATGCCGGACACGTATTCCGTTAAAAAAGCCTGATTGCGTGCACCCAATAAAAATTGCTGATTCAGTTGCGCTCGAAAGACAGGCGTCAGCAACAGGCTTAACAAGACGATCACGAATAAAACACTCAGAGTAATCAGTGTCAGCTGCACGCTATACCAAAACATCAGCGCTATAAAAATCAATAGGAAAGGTAAATCGAGCAGCAAGGACAGCGCTGCACTGGCGATAAATTCACGCAGGGTTTCTACCCCATGCAGGCGCGAAGCAATTACACCCGTTGGTCTGTTTGAAAAATACGCTACGGGCAGACTAAAAAGATGACGAAATACGCTCATGCCGAGTACGGCATCTATGCGATTGCCGGTGTGAAGCAGAAGGGTCTGACGCGCCCAGCCCAGCAAGGCAGAAAACAGCGTCAATACTCCCAGACCCACGGCCATCACAATCAGGGTGCTGATGCTGCGATGAACAATCACCTTATCGATAATAACTTGCGTAAATAGCGGTGTCGCCAGTGCCAGCAATTGCAAGGCCAGTGATGCGAGCAATACATCACGCCAGATATAGCGATGTCTGAATAACTCAGGAAGAAACCAGCGAAAACCAAAGGAAGCAGCTCTGGCCTGATCAGGGTCAGCTGGCATTTGAACTTCCGGCGACAATAAAAATACCTGCCCCGCATAGTGGTACTGAAAAGTCTGCTGGTCCATCTGGCGTGGCACCTCGTCCCCACTCAGCATCAGGCTGAGTTCTCTCTGATTAACTTCAAGGACTACACAGAGTTGATGTGCTTGATTGTCCACAACTTGATGCAAAGCCATAAACGGACAAGGCAGTTGATCAAATGCTTGCAGATTGACTGAAACGGCAACTATGCGGAAATGAAAGGCACGCGCAGCGTGCATGAGAGTGTCGGTGGTATAGGGTGGTGGAAACTGCTGCAAAAAAAGATCAGCGTTGAAGGGCAGGCGTTTGATGCGGCAATACTGCTCAAAGGCCGATAGCAATGAGGCACCGTGCAGCGCGATGCTTTGATGCGATGCTGCTGAATGAAATTCAGACATGACAAGCCTGCGATCGCAGGATAAGGAAAGCTGGTCAATCTAAAATTTCAGGCTTGCAGGGTCAAGCAGGCGTGATGCTGACTGAGCGACTAGTCTGCCATCTGTTTCTGATGACTGAATAGCGTTGTAAATTACCGAATCATCTCAGGCTAAAAAATGCGCAGTCATATACGGCTAACGATAGCCATGCATCGCTATGCGGAGCACAAGGCGGGAGATCATCAATCAACCAGCATGCGGGCAAGGTTGACGTAATACTCGAGCGCCACAGTCTCAGGACGCAGCTGCGGATCGATACCGGCATCGATCAATTGATTTTCAGTGAACAGACCGGCCAGGCAGTTGCGTATGACTTTGCGGCGCTGTGAAAAAGCCTTGGTCACCACCTGCTCCAGCTTGAGTCGTTCGCAGGCAAGCGGATTTGCGATAGGAATCATGCGCACAATCGCTGAATCCACTTTAGGCGGCGGATCAAAGGCTGTGGGCGGAACAATGAATAGCAAATCCATCTGATATCGCCACTGCAGCATCACAGACAGACGGCCGTAATCTCTGCCACCGGGTGCGGCCACCATACGCTGCACGACTTCTTTCTGCAGCATGAAGTGCTGATCCTGCACTTGCTGCGCATACTGTGCCAGATGAAACAAGAGAGGGCTGGAGATGTTGTACGGCAGATTGCCGACGATGCGGAGTTTTTGTTCAGCCGTCTGCAGTGCGCCAAAATCAAATTGCAGCGCATCACCGGAATGAATCATCAGGGAATTTGCGCTAAATTTTTTCTTCAGTAAAACCACCAGATCACGATCAAGCTCTACCACTTGCAGCTTATCCAGATGGTCCAGCAAGAGACCCGTCATGGCGCCCTGCCCCGGCCCGATCTCAACCATCAGATCATCTGCAGCAGGTGCAATGGCACTGATGATGTCTTGTAATACGATGTGGTCCGTCAGAAAATTCTGGCCGAAACGCTTTCTTGGAATATGTTTCATTGTCTGTTCGCAGCCATCTGGCATGCGATCCTGATGGCCTCTGTCATGCTGGATGCATCTGCCTTGCCCAGTCCGGCGGCAGCCAGATCGAGTGCGGTCCCATGGTCTACCGAGGTGCGAATCAGTGGCAGACCGAGTGTAATGTTGACGCCATGACCAAAGGTGGCAAATTTCAGCACTGGCAGGCCCTGATCGTGATACATGGCCAGCACGCAATCAGCCTGCTCCAGATAACGCGGCTGAAACAAAGTATCCGCCGGATAGGGACCTGAGACTTGCCAGCCTTTGGCACATGCTGCCTGTATGACAGGTGTAATTACATCAATTTCTTCACGTCCCAGATAACCGCCCTCGCCTGCATGGGGATTGAGTCCCGTCAGCAGTATGCGCGGATGGGTCAGGCCAAAATGCCTGATCAGATCTTGATGAATGATGCTCAGCGTGCGCATCAGGCTGTCTTGCGTAATCGCTGCGGGAACATCTTTCAGCGCCAGGTGCGTAGTGGCCAAAGCGACGCGCAACATGCCATGCCCGCTTGCGCCGGCCAGCATCATCACCACCTGTGGCGTCGCCGTTTTTTCAGCAAGGTATTCAGTGTGACCTGTAAACGCAAAGCCAGCGTCATTGATGATACTTTTTTGTACAGGCGCCGTGACGATCGCGTCAACTTCACCCGCCATCGCAGCGGCAATGGCCGCACCCAGCATGCGTAATACCGCAGCACCATTGCGCGCATCCAGCTGACCGGCTTGGGCCGGCACTGCAAGTGGGCAATCGAGCACAGACAATTGACCGGGAATTGATAGTGTCCTGCCGGCAGAAGGCAGGACCGTCAGCTTCACATCCGGAATGATTTTCTGAGCCAGTGAACTCAGTTGCGATGCATCGCCTATCAGCAGGCAATCAGCAGCCGTGATTTGCGCCGCCGCACGCAGCGCAATTTCAGGGCCTATGCCAGCCGGCTCACCACAAGTAATCGCTATACGCGGACGGGACATGTCACAGCTGCATTAGCGCGGGCCAATGTCATCCATACGATATTCAACATAGGTACGGTCACGTAATTGACGCAACCAGTCTTCATAGGATTCTTCGAGCTTTTGTTCACGCAAAATCTGGCGCGCCATCATGCGCTGACGTTCACGCGAAATTTCTTCTGACTTGCGCTCCAGAACTTCGATCAGGTGATAACCAAAGGGCGTTTCGACAGGCTGGCTGACTTCACCCGGCTGCAGAGAATTCATTGCGCGCTCAAATTCCGGCACGGTATCGCCGGGATAAATCCAGCCCAGATCACCGCCTTTATTGGCCGAACCGTCATTCGAATATAAACGGGCCAGATCTTCGAATTTGGCGGCCTTGTTATCCAGACGATCTTTGAGCTCGGCCAGTTTGCGACGCGCCTCGGCGGACGACACGATCTGATTCACTTTGATCAGGATATGGCGGGCATGGGTCTGCTGCACTACATTGCCAGATCCGGCCTTCACCTTGCTGGCGCTGCGACGGCCGATTAGTTTCAGGATATGGAAGCCATTGGCGCTGCGCACCAGGGGTGCAATCTCACCTTCATTGAGTTTTTCAGTAGCATCGACAAACAGTTGCGGCAGACGCGCGCTGCTGCGCCAGCCCAGCTCACCGCCTGTCAGTGCGTCACCGGCGTCAGAAAAGCTCGCCGCCACTTTGGCGAATTCACCGCCGGTTTTCAGCTGCGCCATGGCCTCTTCGGCACGCTTGCGCCTGTCGGCGATCTGCTGTGCTGATGCATTTTCAGGTACACGAATCAGAATCTGTGCGATGTTGACTTCTTGCTGCGCACCGTCCAGTTTTCCGGCTGATGCGGCCATGAAATTATCAATTTCAGATTCGGCGATTTGCAATTTATTGTCGACCTCGCGCTCTCGCAAACGCTGCAAGGTGATTTCTTCACGGACCTCTTCACGAAAACGCGAGAAGCTCGAGCCTTCTTTTTCCAGCTGATCTCTGAAGCCTTGCACACTCAGACTATTTTGCTCAGCAATACGGGCGATGGCACGATCAAGCATGATGTCATCGATGCGTATGCCACTTTCGCGCGCCAGTTGCATCTGGGCGCGATTGACTATCATGCGTTCAAGCAGCTGCTTTTGCAGGATTTCGCGGGCAGGCACCTGAGTTTTCTGGCGTTTCATGCGCTGTTCCACCAGACGCATCCTGTCTTCAAGTTCCTGAAGCGTAATCACATCGGTGTTAACAACAGCAACAATGGCATCGACCAGCACCGCCTGATTTGCCTTGCTGTTTTTATCTTGTGACATGGCCGGCATGATCGCCATCA
The DNA here is from genome assembly GCA_903872555.1 of uncultured bacterium. Classification (GTDB taxonomy): domain Bacteria; phylum Pseudomonadota; class Gammaproteobacteria; order Burkholderiales; family Burkholderiaceae_D; genus Pernthalerella. The sequence continues at coordinate 502 of CAIQLE010000361.1, read as the reverse complement.
GTGACATCAGGATCACAGCATGCCGGCATAAGGACGCTGTGTCAGGCTGTCGCAGCAGTTTCTGGATCTTAGTCATCATGGTCTTGAGTCAAACAGGGTCTGGCGTTAATAAAGAAATTCATTGTGGCTGGGTCAGCGGCTGATAGCCGGGAACGTTGCCACGTATGGCTTTCAGAGGGTTCATGCCCACCGAAGACAGGCCATTCAATTCCAGCTGGAAGAAGATCGTTGTATTGGTGACACCCGCCGCCGTAGGTAATTTTTGAGCCACCATGCGGAAAATCCAGCAATCTGCCATGTACTCAAGGCCTGCCAGCGACTGACCCACCCGTTTTTCATCGAGCAGGTAGTTAAGGCGAGCCACACCATACCAGCGATTGCCCAGAGGCCACTGAGTGGATACATCGATCAATTCAAAATTCGTATTCGGGAAAATATCCGACGACAAGTTTCGTGAATCACGGCGATATTGAGCATTCAATACCTTCATGGGCTCAGGCTG
>CAIQLE010000360.1 GCA_903872555.1 uncultured bacterium | reverse complement strand
TTGCAGCACCGCTGCATCATCGGCGATGCGCTGGCGCGCCATCGGCAGTGGCTGGGGTGTGGGCCGCGTCACGCTGGGAGGTGCTTTCAGCGGTGCCACCGTGCCTACACAATGGCGAAACAGATTGGCCTCAAGTGCGGCTTTTTCTGCCTGTTCACGCCGCTGCCGCTCAGCTTCGGCCGCCGCCGCTGCACCTTCCTTCAGCCTTTTTTGCAATGCTTTAAGTTCAGCCAGATCTTTCATTGCATTCACTTCCTTAATGCGCAGGTGGGAAGGGGAAGCGGTATCAGCTCATGCGGCAGTGTCGTTCTTAGTCCAGACTTTCCAGATAGCGCTGTGCATCCAGTGCAGCCATACAACCGGTACCGGCACTGGTTATAGCCTGACGGTAGACATGGTCCTGCACATCGCCGGCAGCGAAGATGCCATCGATATTGGTCATGGTGGCCATGCCTTCCAGGCCACCTTTGGTCACAATATAGCCATTGCGCATTTCCAGCTGGCCTTCAAAGATGCTGGTATTGGGCTTGTGACCAATCGCAATGAAGAGACCATGCAGCGTGACAGGCGTGGTTTTGCCGTCAGCGGTTGATTTGATGATGATGCCCGTGACACCGCTGGCATCACCCGTGACTTCTTCCAGCGTGTGATTCCATTTGATCTCGACCTTGCCCTCTTTGACCTTGGCCATCAAGCGGTCGATCAGTATCGGCTCGGCGCGGAATTTGTCGCGGCGGTGAATGACGGTCACTTTGCTTGCAATATTCGAGAGGTACAAAGCTTCTTCAACCGCCGTGTTGCCGCCACCGATGACAGCGACTTCCTGATTGCGATAGAAAAAACCATCGCAAGTTGCGCAGGCAGACACACCCTTGCCCATGAAACTCTCTTCTGAAGGCAGACCCAGATACTGGGCGGATGCGCCGGTGGCAATGATGAGCGAGTCGCAGGTATAGGTGCCGGCATCGCCCACCAGACGAATCGGTTTTTCTGTCAGGTGAGTGGTGTGTATGTAATCGAAAACGATTTCGGTGTTAAAGCGCTCGGCATGTTGTAACAGCCGCTGCATGAGTTCCGGACCTTGCACGCCCATGGGGTCACCGGGCCAGTTTTCTACATCCGTGGTGGTCATCAGCTGACCGCCTTGCTCAACGCCGGTGATCAGCACCGGGTTCAGGTTGGCGCGTGCGGCGTACACAGCAGCGCTATAACCGGCAGGGCCGGAACCAATAATCAGTACACGTGCATGTTTAGGGCTGGACATGGAATTCTTTAGAAATAAACAATCATTGCGCGCTAGGCGGGACAGGCTCGGTCTATCATGTTGGCTGGGAAGAGGAGGCGTCCGGGAGGGAGTATCATCCTGTCCTGAATCGTGCGATAGTGCCGCACAAAACAGGCCCAGTGTCCTGAGTCAGAGCTTCGCTTTTCTTGGGCGAAAACCTAGCTCAGTGCACTAAATTATAGTTGAAGTGAAGGACGGCTTCAGAGCCCCTCAGAACCTCGCCCCACACATGACCCGAAACAGCTCGACCTATACCCGCACGCCGCCTGCGCCGCCGCCCGATCCCTTGCCGAATCGCCTGATCCGCTTGCTGTCCGAGGCGCGCTGGGTCTTTTTTGCCGTACTTTGCGTTTATTTGACGCTAGTCCTGTACACCTACGCCCCCGGTGACTCTGGCTGGTCCCATGCCGGTATGGGCCCCAGACCGACCAACTGGGGTGGTTCGGCCGGTGCCTGGCTGGCCGATCTCATGCTGTACGTGTTTGGTTTCTCTGCCTGGTGGTTCTGTGTTGCCCTGATGGCCTCGGTCTGGGTCAGCTACCGACAGCTGGCGCAGCGCTTCCTATTGAAAAAGCTGCCCGAAAAACCGCATCGATTTGAATTTGGCATACGGGCCGGCGGTTTTGTGCTGCTGGTGCTGGGCAGCTCCAGCCTTGAATTCGTGCGCATGTATTCCATGAAGGTGCAATTGCCACGTGACCCCGGTGGTGTGCTGGGCGAATTATTTGGCGGCATGTCGCAGCGTGTGTTTGGTTTTAACGGCGCAACCCTGATTCTGCTGACCTTGTTTGGTCTAGGCTTTAGCCTCTGCTTTCATGTGTCTTGGATGGCGGTTGCAGAGAAGCTGGGCGGTGCCTTAGAGAATTTTGCGCAGTGGGCCATGGCTATGTATACCGCCCGTCAGGATCGCAAGATCGGTCAGGAAGCGGTGGTCAAGCGCGAAGTCGTTGTGGTTCAGGAACGCGCGCGCATCGTCGAAGCTACCCCCATCCACATTGCACCGCAAATGGTCAGCGTACCGCGCTCAGAGCGCGTAGAAAAAGAAAAACAAGTCTCGCTCTTTCTGGATATGCCAGACACCAATCTGCCTCCTTTGAGTTTGCTGGATGATCCGCCGGTAGAACAAGAGACCGTGCCGGTTGAGACACTGGAATTTATCAGCCGCCTGATTGAGAAAAAACTTTCCGATTTTGGTGTGGAAGTCAAAGTCGTTGCCGCTTACCCCGGCCCTGTAGTGACGCGCTATGAGATTGAGCCTGCAACCGGTGTCAAGGGCAGTCAGATCGTCAACCTTGCGCGCGATCTGGCGCGCGCACTGTCGCTGACTTCCATACGCGTGGTCGAAACTATCCCCGGCAAGAACTACATGGGTCTGGAGCTGCCCAATCCCAAGCGTCAGATCGTGCGCCTGTCCGAGATTGTGGGCTCCAAGGTTTATAACGACAATCATTCCCTGCTCACCATAGGTCTGGGTAAAGATATTGCCGGTAATCCCGTGGTAGCTGATCTGGCCAAGATGCCGCACTTGCTGGTGGCAGGCACGACCGGCTCCGGTAAATCCGTCGGCATCAATGCCACCATTTTGTCGCTGTTGTATAAGGCTGATCCGAATCAAGTACGCCTGATTCTGATTGACCCCAAGATGCTGGAGCTGTCCATTTACGAAGGCATTCCGCATTTGCTCGCGCCCGTCGTGACAGATATGCGGCAGGCTGGCCATGCGCTGAACTGGGCTGTGAATGAAATGGAACGTCGCTACCGGCTGATGTCCAAGCTGGGTGTGCGTAATCTTGCGGGCTACAACCAGAAAATTACGGACGCGGATAAAAAAGAAGAAAAAATTCCGAATCCTTTCAGTCTCACACCCGATGCGCCCGAGCCATTGGAAAAACTGCCGACCATCGTCATCATCATTGATGAGCTGGCCGATCTGATGATGGTGGTGGGTAAGAAGGTAGAAGAACTGATTGCACGTATCGCCCAGAAAGCGCGTGCAGCCGGCATACATCTGATACTTGCGACGCAGCGCCCATCGGTGGACGTGATTACCGGTCTGATCAAGGCCAATATTCCTACCCGTATCGCCTTTCAGGTGAGCAGCAAAATTGATTCACGCACGATTCTCGACCAGATGGGCGCAGAAGCCTTGCTCGGTATGGGCGACATGCTTTACATGCCACCCGGTACCGGTATGCCTGTGCGCGTGCACGGTGCCTTTGTGTCGGATGAAGAAGTGCACCGCGTGGTGGATCATCTGAAATCACAAGGTGAGCCTAACTACATTGAAGGCATACTCGAAGGCGGTGTGGCTGAAGACGGCGCTGAACCAGGTGCAGTAGGTGCGCCTAGCGGCGAAGCGGATCCTATGTACGATCAGGCGGTCGGCATTGTGCTGAAAAATCGCCGTGCTTCCATCTCATTGGTGCAGCGTCATTTACGCATAGGCTACAACCGTGCAGCACGCCTTTTGGAACAAATGGAACAAAGCGGTATCGTTTCGCCTATGCAATCGAATGGCAACCGTGAAATTTTGGTGCCGAATACGAATCAAGAGTAAATAGCCATCAGCCATCAGAACTCACGACTGAAGACTCAATACGATCTCATAAAGAAAAAGACCTTGCCTACTACGCCTATGCCCGCACGTAATCATTCCCTGCTGTCCGCGCTGGCTCTGGTCGCGTCTGCGCTACTCATGCCCGTGCTGGCGCAAGCATCGGCGCTGGAGCAATTCAAGAGTTTTGTGGCTGGCACCAAAAATGCAAAGGGTGAATTTACTCAGCGCATGGTGAGGGAAGAGGGCGGCAAGCTGCATACATCGAATGCGGCGAATGGCAGCTTTCAGTTTGCGCGGCCTGGAAAATTCATATGGATTTACCAAAAACCCTATGAGCAAGTGCTTCAGTCCGATGGCGAGAAGCTGTACATCCATGACAAAGATCTGAATCAAGTCACGGTGAGATTGCTGGGCGATGCGATCGGTGCTTCACCGGCAGCTATTCTGTTTGGCAGCAATGATCTCGAAAAAAACTTCAGCTTGTCAGAAGCCGGTGTGCGTGACGGCATAGAGTGGTTACAGGCCGTCCCGAAAAACAAAGATACGCAATTTGAAAAAATTGGCATAGGCCTGAAAGGCGGCTTGCCCGTTGCTATGGAACTGCGTGACAGCTTTGGTCAGGTATCTTTGCTGTCCTTCACTAAATTCGATACCAATCTTTCTCTCTCGCCTAACGCGTTTCATTTCGTGATGCCCAAGGGCGCCGACCTGTTGCGACAATAAGCCATGAGCGCCATTCCACTGGCCGAGCGCCTGCGCCCCGCCACTCTTGATGAAGTTATAGGCCAGCAGCATGTGCTGGGCGCCGGTAAGCCACTGAGTGTGGCCTTTGCTTTAGGCCAGCCCCACTCCATGATTCTGTGGGGCCCGCCCGGCGTCGGCAAGACCACATTAGCGCGCCTGATGGCGCAGGGCTTCAATGCAGAATTCATTGCCTTGTCTGCCGTGCTCTCGGGCGTGAAAGATATACGTGAAGCCGTTGAAAGAGCCCAAGTACTCAAGGCGAACTCAGGACGCAAGACCATCTTGTTTGTCGATGAAGTTCATCGCTTTAATAAAAGCCAGCAAGATGCTTTTCTGCCCCACGTAGAAAGCGGCCTGTTCACTTTTATTGGCGCCACCACCGAGAATCCTTCCTTTGAAGTGAATGGCGCATTGCTTTCGCGCGCAGCCGTCTATGTGCTCAAATCGCTGACGGATGAAGATCTGTCGCATTTGGTTGAGCGTGCACTGGCCATGGATGGGGCTGGTATCAGCATTACCGATGAGGCCAGAGCGACGCTGGTGGCCAGTGCTGATGGTGATGGCAGAAAACTGCTGAACAATATTGAGATCGTGCTGCGCGCAGCGACATTAAAAAAATCGCTGGCCATTGATAGTGAATTGCTGAAAGAAAGTCTGGGCGATGCCCTGCGTCGTTTTGATAAAGGCGGCGATGCTTTTTACGACCAGATCTCCGCACTGCATAAATCAGTGCGTGGCTCCAATCCCGATGCCGCACTGTACTGGCTGGTGCGCATGCTCGACGGTGGCGCAGATCCGCGCTATCTGTCACGCCGGCTGATACGCATGGCCTCCGAAGACATAGGGCTGGCTGATCCGCGCGCCCTGCGTCTGACGCTGGATGCTGCAGAAACCTATGAACGTCTGGGCTCACCGGAAGGTGAGCTAGCGCTGGCTGAAGCCGCGGTCTATCTGGCCTGTGCAGCCAAGTCGAATGCGGTCTACAACGCCTACAATGCCGTGCGTGCCTTCATCGCCAAAGACGCGTCCCGTCCTGTTCCCGAGCATTTGCGCAATGCACCGACCCGTCTCATGAAAGAGCTGGGCTATGGCAAGCTATATCGCTACGCTCATGATGAACCGGATGCCTATGCGGCAGGTGAGACTTATTTGCCTGAAGGTTTAGGTGAGCCGGGCTGGTATCAGCCGACGTCCCGAGGTCTGGAATCTAAAATTGCTGACAAGCTAGCTTATCTGCGCGGCCTGGATCAGGATGCGCGATCCAATGCTAAGAAGTCATGAGCCTTAAAGCCAGCCGTGCCTGCTTGGTACAATTCACACTTCGTCCTTATTACTGCTAAGCCCTTTTCCACATGATCGACATACAACTGCTACGCAAAGACATCGCCGCCGTCGCCGCCCGACTGGCACAGCGCAAGTTCAAACTTGACGTCGATTTTTTCAACACGCTGGAGTCTGAGCGCAAAGCGCTGCAGATGCGCACCGAAGAACTGCAGGCACAGCGCAATTCGCTCTCCAAGCAGATCGGCATCCTGAAAGGCAAGGGCGAGGACAGCACGGCGGTGATGGCGCAAGTCGCCGGCATTGCAGATGAACTCAAAGCCTCGGCCGAGAAACTGGAGCTGATTCAGCATCAGGTATCTGAATTCATGCTGGCCATTCCAAATGTGCCGCACGAATCTGTCCCACTCGGGCAGGATGAGGCCGGCAACGTCGAACTACGCAAAGTCGGCACACCCAAGGCCTATGATTTTGAAGTCAAAGATCACGTTGATCTGGGCGCAGGTTTTGGGCTGGATTTTGATGTCGCTGCCAAACTGACCGGCTCACGTTTCTCCGTCATGAAGGGCGGCATCGCCCGCCTGCATCGGGCGCTTGCGCAGTTCATGCTCGACACCCACACCGCAGAGCATGGTTATACCGAGTGCTACACACCGTACATCGTGAATGCAGACAGCCTGCGCGGCACGGGCCAGCTGCCTAAATTTGAGGCAGACCTGTTTGCC
>CAIQLE010000359.1 GCA_903872555.1 uncultured bacterium | reverse complement strand
CTTTGATCCTGCCACAGGTGATTCTCCGACTGAACTCGCGAGTGTGACAGTGCTGGCACCGACTGGCATGCAGGCGGATGCCTTGTCCACCGCGGCCATGGTGCTGGGCGCAAAAAAATCGATCGCACTCGCGCAGCAAATGCCACAGATTGATCTGCTCTGTATTGCCAAGTCGGGCGCATCTTATCGGACTGATGGCTTTCCCTCGGCCTCAGTCTGACTCAGGCTTTGCTGTTGATATTGGCTATGACTTCGCATAGGCCATGCATCAAATTCAAATACTCATTTTAATCTGCACCTTCACATCGCAATAAAAAAGGCTGCGAGCTTATCAGCATCGCAGCCTTTTTTTACGGCTTGTTGAAACAACTCACGCTGTCATCAGAAATGATAACGCAGGCCCAGACTCCACATGCTCATCTTGAGTGATCCATCCGATATCTTGTCGAAATAAGTGTAGTCGACCAGACCTGAAATCTCTTTGGTGAACTGATAGCTGAGTCCAACACCAATCACCGGTGTCAGCTTGGTTTTGGAGTCAGAAAGTGCTGTAGTCACACCGGCGATCGTATCCGTTGTATTCGCCTTAGTATAGGCAACTGCTGCACCTAGTTTGCCATAGGCCGTCAGTCCTTCCGCAACAGACAATTTACCAATTGCCGCCAGATAGACTGCCTGAGACTCCAGACTGAGTTTGTTAGCATCGCCGGCAACGGTGACAGCGCCTTTGGCTTTACCAAAATTGATATAACCACCTTCGATATCAAAATTCTTGTCCATCTGCACACCGTAGGAGAGCGATACGCCCGTCTCGGTTAATTTTCCGTAAGTTGGGATGCCGCGATATTCCGACTGACCCACGCCGACACCAACATAACTTCCTTCTGCCTGAGCGGCAAACGGCACCACCAGCAATGCGCCCAATAGCGCGGCCATCAAAGATTTTTGCATATCAAATTCCTGTTCAGTAGAGTGTAGATAGGCCGGCGTTGTGACCGACTGTGTCCAGGGAGGACGGGCGGAATTCTACGGAACAGTTAGCTTATTGATAATTGCAGAGTTGTTAAAAAATGACGCTTGCGCAGCAAGCTAATTAGCCTGCCGGGTCTACCTCTTTGCCCGTAACCAGAAACATTTTAGTGAATCGGCTAATAAGCCTGTTCCCAGGGGATGGACAGACGGGCGGCGCACTGGACCAGACCCACCATGCTATAGGTCTGAGGGAAATTACCCCAGAGCTCTCCGCCATCCAGTGACACATCTTCAGACAGCAGGCCAAGGTGATTACGGTGTGAGAGCACCTTCTCGAATAGTTCACGCGCACGCGCTTTTTCCCCGGTACGGGCCAGCGCCAGGATCCACCACAGTGTGCACACCAGAAAGGCAGAATCGGGACGGCCGAAATCATCTTCTTCGTCGTAACGCAACATAAAATCGCCGCGCTGCAGATGACGTTCCACGGTTCTGAGTGTGCTGATGAAACGCGGATCATCCGCCCTCAGAAACTGGAATTCCCCGATCAGCAGCAGGCTGGCGCCTAAATTCTCGCCGCCGAAGGTGGACACAAAGCTGCCCATCTTGGGATTCCATGCCCCTTGAATGATGGCTGCGCGTATTTTTCCTGCTTCTTGGGCCCAGTATTGACTACGTTGTGGCAACCTCAGCCGCTTTGCGATGGCACTCAGTCGATCACAGGCTGCCCAGCACATCAGGGCAGAAAAGGTGTGCACGCGTTTATTGCCACGCAACTCCCAGATCCCGGCATCGGGCTCCAGATAACGCAGGATGGCTTGTTGACCCAGTCGCTCCAGATCGGCAAAAATTTGTCGGCCTGCTGGACGATCCAGCCGTGCATCAAAGAAGGCATGGGTACTGGCCAGTATGGCCGCACCAAACACATCATTCTGTACCTGACTCCAGGCCAGATTGCCCACGCGTACCGGCCCCATGCCGCGATAACCATCCAGTGAAGGCGCTATCCATTCGTCGAGCGCGGTCTCACGGCGTATGCCATACACAGGCTGCAAAGGCGTGTCGCGTGAATCGGCAATGATATTGAGTATGTATTCCAGATAATGCTGCATGGTCGCGGTGACGCCGAGCTGGTTCAGGGCATTCACCACAAAGTAGGCATCGCGCAGCCAGCAATAACGATAGTCCCAGTTACGACCACTATCGGGCGACTCTGGAATCGAGGTAGTGACAGCAGCAATGATGG
>CAIQLE010000358.1 GCA_903872555.1 uncultured bacterium | reverse complement strand
GATTTTAAAATATTTTTTTAAGAGGTTTACAGGCTCTGGGAGCTGTCCCAATGGATTTGTCGCAGCAAGGGGCTGATGCGATAACGCTCGCTGCAATAGGCTTCAAACAAATGCTTAAGAATCGTCGTGATTCTGTCGCTGCCTATCTGCTCCAGCCACATAAAAGGCCCTACCGGATAATTTACGCCCAGCGTCATCGCAAGATCTGCTGCCTGCTGTGTGCATACGCCCTGCCACACGGTATCGGCAGCTTCATTGACCAGCATACTGATAGTACGAGCTGCAATCAGACCCGGCACATCACGCAGGACCATCGCTTGTAAACCACAAGCAATGAACGTCGCTATCACCGAGGCACGCTGCGATTGGCTGACTCGCGCTGCAAAAGCAATCGCAAGCGCATCACTCTTGGCAGATAGCAGCGGCAAATCCATCACCGCCGTAGCCGGCTGTTGCGTATCGAAGGCAATCTGACTGGCAGTGCGACCATCACACAAATGAATGTGTACATCACCTATCTGCACTCCCGTCCATGCTGAATGCATGACATGTTCAAAATGAATGGTACGTGAACGCAGCACCTCAGCAAAACGATGGATCAGCGCATCCTCACCCAGAAGCGTGAGTGGAAGCGCATCGGACTCAGCTTTGATATCAGCCAGCGGTTCAGGCACGCCTTCATAAAAACCCTTGCCCGATTTACGCCCCAGACGCCCGCCATCCACCAGTGCCTTTTGTACCAGCGATGGCTGATAACGGCGATCACCGTAATTGGCATCAAACACGGAAGTCGTGACAGAGTAATTCACATCATGGCCAATCAAATCCATCAGCTCACAAGGGCCCATGCGAAAACCTGCGCTGCGCATGGCTCTGTCGAGTTGCGCCGGAGTCCCTGCCTGCTCCTGCAGCAGCTGCAATGCCTCGGCATAAAAAGGGCGCGCAATACGATTGACAATAAAACCCGGCGTGGAGGCGGCGTGAACCGCCGTCTTGCCCCAACGTCTAGCCAATGCTTCGACTGAGCCGGCAACTGCATGACTGGTTTCTGCACCTGACACCACTTCAACCAGCTTCATCAATGGCACAGGATTAAAAAAATGCATGCCCACGACGCGTTCGGGATGCTGTGTGCCATTCGCAATCGCAGTCACCGAAATCGAAGAGGTATTAGTCGCCAGCACAGCATCCTTCTGCACATGCTGTTCCAGCTCACGAAATAGCGCTTGCTTGGCTGCCAGGTCTTCGATGATGGCTTCAATCACGATCACAGCATCTGCCAGTTCATGCAAATACGTGACGGGCTGTATACGCTCAATGATGGCTGTACGATCAGCCTCACTTAACTTTCCCTTGCTGACCAGTGTCGCCAGCGTGGCCGCTATTTTTTCAAGGGCAGCTGCTGCTGCACCGGCGCGGGCATCCATCAAAAGCACACGGTGCCCTGCTGTCGCCGCGATCTGCGCGATGCCTGCACCCATGGTACCTGCACCAATCACACCTACAGCTGCCGGACTTGCAAGGGATATGCTTGTCATGAAAATCAGTTCTTAGTAAGTCTCAACATGGAAGCGCGCTTCGCTCACCATACGGGCATGCAGTTCAGTCCAGTCAATATCCGCAGCCCTGCAGATATCGCGCAATGCTTCCATCACACCTGTTTCCATGCCTTTCAAACCGCAGACATAAAGATAGGTATCGCCCTTCAGAAGCTCAGCCACAGCAGGCGCTGCCGCACGCAACTTATCTTGCACATAGGTCTTAGGCTCACCATCAGCGCGCGAAAAAGCAAAGTGAGTTTCTATGAAGCTGGCCGGCAGTTTCAGCAAGGGGCCAAAGTAAGGCAGCTCGCCCTGTTTGCGCGCGCCGAAGAACAGCATCAGCTTGCCATCCACCGGTTTGCCCTGTGCCAGTAATCTGCGACGGTATTCTGTCATAGCGCGCATAGGCGCTGCACCGGTTCCGGTACAGATCATCAGGAGATTCGAACCCGGATGATTCGGCATTAAGAAATTTTCACCAAAAGGCCCCGTGACTTGCACCGTCGCGCCCTTAGGCAAATCACACAGGTAGTTGGAAGCCACGCCCAGGACTGCCTGACCATCATGATCTGACACCACACGTTTCACGGTGAGCGCAAGATTGTTATAACCCGGTCTTTCACCATCACGCGGACTAGCCACCGAGTACATGCGCAGATAATGCGGCTTACCTGAGGCATCCGTACCCGGCGGAATGACCCCTATGGACTGACCTTCCAGTACCGGAAAGGCCTGCTGTCCGAAATCCAGCACGATGTGACGTATATCACTCTCAGCATCTGACTCCGTCAACCTGTAGTTACCGACGACAGTCGCTGTAATTGGTTTTTTAATGTCATACAAATGCAGACTCGGGCGCAGTGCTGAACCGGGGGCCTTCACAGAGCTGGCAGACACCGCAGCATTGTGCTGGGGCGGCGTTTCCTCATCCGCTAGCACGACCGCACCCACAGCAAGCTCTTGCTGTTGTGGCAGTTCGTCCCAGGTGAATTGCTCGACGACGCTGTAGGCAGTTGCTTTGGGTACCGTGCGCCAGTGATCTATCGATCCCGTAGGACAAGGCGGCACACAGGCATTGCAGCCATTGCATATCGCCGGATCCACCACGTAGTTGCGATCATCATGCGTGATCGCATCGATCGGGCAAGTATCCTCACAGGTATTGCAACGTATGCAAACCTCGGGGTCGATCAGGTGCTGACGAATCAGCACCTCAGCTTCAGATGCGCCCATACAGATTAGTTAAAACGAACGTAGTCGAAATCAACCGGCTGACGGTTGATGCCCACCGGTGGAGGCGCAATCCAGTTGGCCATTTTGCCCGGCTCAATCACGCGACCCATCAGCGAAGCTACGTAGGCACGGTCTTCTTCTGTCGGCAACCAGTTGCGTACATTCGCCTGCCATTCTGCTTCCGAAATCACGCGACCATCAGGGGAGACACGTATGCCTGCGAAAGTACCGATATGGCGATTGAACGCCTTGTGTGGTGCCTGCAGACGGAAAGCCAGACCCGCTTTCTCTATCACTTTGTTCCAGCGGCCGATACCGGCAACGGAATCTTTGATGTAATCATCACGCAGTACTTCATTCAGCGAATTCAGCAAAGGTACTTCACGTTCCACCAGCTTGTCGCCCGACACTTCCAGAATTTTGTAAGCATCGCCTTTGAGCAGATGATCATCATCGCGCTTGGTCTCTTCATAACGGCCCTTCAGACCCGAGCTATAAAAAGTGGCTGCATTCGACGACTGATCAGCACCAAACAAATCGATGGTCACGCTGAAGTGGAAATTCAGATAACGCTGCAGCGTAGGCAGATCAATCACGCCCAATGCACGAACTTGCGCAGGATCTTCAACACCATGCTCTTTCATGATCTGGCAGGTGCGCTGTATGGTGCGTGAAATACCGGACTCACCAACGAACATGTGATGCGCTTCTTCCGTCAGCATAAAGCGGCAGGTACGTGCGAGCGGATCAAAACCGGATTCCGCCAGGGCGCACAACTGGAACTTGCCATCACGGTCAGTAAAGTAAGTGAACATGTAGAAAGCCAGCCAGTCTGGCGTCTCTTCATTGAAAGCTTCCAGAATGCGCGGATTATCCTGATCACCCGAGTTACGGTGCAACAGCGCTTCGGCTTCCTCGCGTCCATCGCGGCCAAAATATTTATGCAGCAGATAAACCATGGCCCACAGATGACGGCCTTCTTCAACATTAATCTGGAACAGATTGCGCAGGTCATACTGTGAAGGTGCTGTCAGTCCCAGATGACGCTGCTGTTCTACCGACGCTGGCTCTGTGTCACCCTGAGTAACGATGATGCGGCGCAGATTAGCGCGGTGCTCGCCGGGCACGTCTTGCCAGGCTGCTTCGCCCTTGTGCTCACCGAAATTTACCTGACGACCCTGTTCCTGCGCTCCGAGGAAAATACCCCAGCGATAGTCAGGCATCTTCACATGACCAAACTGAGCCCAGCCATCCGGCGTGGTGTTGATCGCTGTGCGCAGGTAAACGTCGAAACCTTGCGAGCCATCCGGGCCCATGTCATTCCACCATTGCAGATAATTTGGCTGCCAGTGCTCAAGCGCACGCTGCAAGGTACGGTCTTCTGACAGATTGACGTTGTTTGGAATTTTTTCGCTGTAGTCTATGGCGCTCATGGTTTCTCTCTTTGGTATTTTTGAATAGCTAATCAACTGTAATAAACGAACTGATCAATCAGACCCGGTCAAAATTAAATTTCGGTTTGGTGCCACTGCCATACACTTTCAGCGCGCCGCCCTCTCCCACCGCATTCGGACGAATGAAAATCCAGTTCTGCCAGGCAGACAAACGGCCAAAGACACGCGTTGCCATATTTTCCGGTCCGTTGAAACGCAGATTGGCTTCCAGACCGGTGAGTGCATCGGGCGACATGCTGGAACGCTCTTCGAGTGCCATGCGGACCTCGTCGGCCCAGTCGATATCGTCAGGATTAGACGTAATCAGTCCAAACTCCATCGCCTCATCGGCATCGATCGCCTTGCCTGTCTGCTTGCGCACCAGACTGAGAGCAAGCTCATCATCGTAGAAGCGACGTGCCAGACGTGACTGGCCCGTAATCATGGGCAGCAGTCCAAAATTCATGTCGGAGAGAGTTAGCTTGGGCGCCTGTTCGGGCGCATCAGGCAAGGACAGCATGTAGCTGCGGTCCGCTGCAAAGGCCAGCTCAGCCAGCGTGCCCGCAAAGCAGGAACCCTCATCGATCAGGGCAAACAGACTGCGTGAAGACACATCAATCCGTGCCAGCGTACGGCGCAACATGCCTGTCGTTTCACGCACTAGCCAGTGTGACTGATTGGCATACAGACTCGCATCACAGGCCAGCACTTTTTCTGCATCACCGCTCGTCTTCAGCAACCAGGTGCCGATATCGATTTCATTCGTACGCAGATGCAATATCGCATCATCCAGTTCACGCGTCATTTGCAAAGGCCACCAGTGCACACCGGCCGCTTCAATGCCTGCGATATCTGTAGCTTGTGACTTACTTGGTGCTTTGACTGTCAACGTCGCCGTACGTGACTGTCTGTCTATTGTCACCGCAACGAATTCATATTGAATAGCATCTGCCGTGATCTCACGCGACAGTGGCGTCAGCTTCACACCCTTGCCATCGGCCGGACGATCGCTCAGCGCCGCCAGCGCAAGCGCACGCTCATGCACTGCCTGCTGGAACACGGCTGGCTTGGCAATCTCATCCACCAGTTTCCAGTCTTTGGCACGCTGACCACGCACACCTTCCGAAGTCGTGCAAAAAATATCTGCATGATCGTGACGCACTTTGCGCTTGTCTGTCAGACGCGTCAGACCGCCCGTACCCGGCAACACGCCCAGCAGTGGAACCTCTGGCAGGCTAACCGCTGAAGAACGATCATCTACCAGCAAAATTTCATCACAGGCAGCTGCCAGCTCATAGCCACCGCCAGCGCAGGCACCATTCACAGCCGCCAGAAATTTCAGGCCTGAATGCTGGCTGGAGTCTTCAAAACCATTGCGGGTTTCATTCGTGAATTTACAGAAATTGACCTTCCATGCATGGGTCGATTTACCCAGCATGAAAATATTCGCGCCCGAACAAAAGATGCGCTCACGACCTCCGGTAATCACCACCGTGCGAACTTCGGGATGCTCAAAACGTATGCGCTGAACTGCGTCATTCAGTTCAATATCCACACCCAGATCATAAGAGTTCAGCTTGAGCTTATAGCCCTCGCGCAAACCAGCCTCTTCATCCACCTTCATCGTCAGGGTGGCAACCACACCCTCAGCCGCCAGAGTCCAGTGGCGGTATTTTTCCGGGGAAGTCTCGTAATTAACGACAAAGGGGGCGCTCATAGGTCTCCTAATTGCAATATGGTGCATTTTTTTATGGTTCAAGCATTATATTGCATCAATGAACTCAGGGTCAATGCAAGACCGTGCATAACGAAGGGATACAAGGAGAAAAAAAGATGATGTGATTATCAAGTCGATAAGCACAAGCCGTGTTAACGGCTGACTTGCTCGAATAATCTCGAAAAGGCCTGCTCGGCCGACATATCGCTGGTGTCAAAAGTCTTATCCGCTTTCGAATAAAACTGCGCCCGGCTCTCGAGAATGCGCTTCAGATCTTCCATCGCTTCGCGGTTGCCCGACATCGGCCGCCGATCACCCTGAGCCAGCACGCGACTCATGTGCTCTTCAGGCGCGGCTTTCAGCCACACCGTATAACAATGCGACAGCAGAAAATTAAACGTGGCCGGTTCAGAGACGATGCCGCCCGGCGTGGCGATCACGGCATGGGTATGCAGGCGAATCACCTCTTCCAGTGCGCGCTGCTCATAGCGCCGATAGGCCGTCTGACCGTACAGCGCATGAATTTCGGCAATGCTGCAACCTGCCAGCAGCTCTATCTGACTGGACAGCTCGATGAAAGGGCAATTCAGTTGCTCCGCCAGCAAACGGCCCAGGCTGGACTTGCCTGCTCCGCGCAAACCTATCAGTGCAATGCGCTGACGTCGCGACACTTCACTCGCCGGCGAATCAAACAGCTCACCCAGTGCAGCGCGCGCCTTCACCAGCTCTTCATCACTGCGTCCGCGCAAGATCTCGCGAATCATCAGCCAGTCCGGCGAAGACGCTGTCTCATCCCCCGTCATTTCAGCCAGCGAGCAATTCAATACGCTACACAACTGGCGCAGGAACTGAATCGAAGCATTGCCTACCCCTGATTCCACATTGGCGACATGCCGCTCCGACAACTCAGCCAGTTTGGCCAGCGTCTTGCGCGTCAGCCCGCGCCGCGCGCGCAAGAGCTTGACCCGCTCACCCAGCGTAGCAAGGAAGGGGTCTTTATCAGTATCAGTGGGAAGTCGGTTGCTTGGCATAGTAAAAACCTAGGGTTTCTTGACCCACGCAAGATATTGCATTTAAACTCAGTGGCAGATGCATTATAAATTCACTACACCACCTTATGACAACTTTTCTGAATAACTACCTTGGCGGCCAGTGGCAGCAAGGCGCACGTCCCGTTCACACCCTGCTTGATCCCGTGACCGGCGAAACCCTTGCCAGCACCGGAGGCGCTGCGGAAGGTCTGGCTGAAGGCTTTGCCTTTGCACGCAGCGAAGGCGCGCGCGCACTGCAGGCGATGAGCTATGGACAGCGTGCGGCCATGATGTCTGAAGCACTCAAGCTGATGCAATCCAAGCGCGACGACTATTACGCGATCTCACTGGCCAACTCAGGCACCACCAAGGCAGACTCAGGTATCGATGTCGATGGCGGCCTGTTCACTCTGGGGTATTACGCCAAGCTGGGCGCGGCCATGGGTGATGCAAAATCACTGACTGATGGCGCAGCCGCCATCATGTCCAAGGATCAGTTATTCCAGTCGCAGCACCTGATGGTGCCTATCAAGGGACTGGCACTGTTCATCAATGCCTTCAACTTCCCAAGCTGGGGCTTGTGGGAAAAAGCCGCACCGGCCTTGCTCTCGGGCGTGCCCGTGGTCATCAAGCCAGGCACCGTGACGGCATGGCTCACGCATCGTATGGTGGCCGATGTGATTGAGGCGGGCATCCTGCCTCCCGGCGCACTCTCTATCGTCTGCGGCAGCTCTGCAGGTCTGCTCGACGCGCTGACACCGTTTGATGTGCTGTCCTTCACAGGCTCAGCCGATACCGCCGCAAGCATACGCGGCCATGCGGCCATTGCACGTGACTCTGTACGCAGCAATATCGAAGCCGACAGCCTGAACGTCAGCATCTTGTGTGAAGACGCATCGCCCGGCACCGAAGCCTTCGATCTGTATGTCGATAATCTGGTGCGTGACATGACGATCAAGAGCGGTCAGCGCTGTACCGCGCCACGCCGTGCGCTGGTACCAAAAGCCTTCATGCAGGCAGTCGCCGAAGCAGCAGCCGGCAAGCTGGCCGCGATCCGCGTCGGCAATCCACGCAATGCAGAGACACAGATGGGTGCACTGGTCAGCCGCGCCCAATATGACAGCGTGCAGGAGGGCCTGGCTTTATTGAAGACAGAAGCCAGCGTGCTGTTTGATGGCAGCGCCCAGCCCTTGCTGGATGCAGACGAGCGTTCAGCCTGTGTTGCACCTACCCTGCTCGGCGTACGGGATGCAG
>CAIQLE010000357.1 GCA_903872555.1 uncultured bacterium | reverse complement strand
CCAATCACAGCCAGACGTTCACCTTCATGCAAAGTGAAATTGATATGGTCTGCAACGACCACTGCACCAAAGGCAAGCTGCAGATCGCGTGTCTCTAACAGTGGCGCGCTCATGCATCACCCCGCTGCTTTTCAAGTAAGGCCGAGATGCCGCGTGGAGCAAGGAACACCATGGCAATCAGCACAAAGCCTAAGACCATTTGCCAGGCACCTGTCAGATAGGCGGCAGCAAACAATTTAACAAATTCGAAAATCGCAGCACCGATAAAAGCACCGACCGGATGTCCCACGCCACCCAGAATGGCGACGAACACAATCTCACCTGAACGCACCCAGTAGCCCATCTCAGGTGTGACCAGTCCCTGTGCAATCGCAAAGATCGCACCTGAAAGACCGCACAAGGTCGCGGAGATGATGTAAGCAATCCACATCGTTTTGTATGCTGAAATGCCTACGTATTCCAGTCGGGTTTCATTGGTTTTGACTGCTGCCAGTGCCTGACCTGCGACCGATCTCAGATAACGCTGTATCAGTGCGCCTAGCACCAGCGCCAGCACGACACCTGTAATCAGCAGCGCAGTTTCAAACGCGTCCCGATCCATCATGAAACCAAAAAAAGGCGAGCGCTCAATGCGCAGTCCATCGGTGCCGCCAGTAAAATTAAAAAACTTACCCAGCGCAGCGAACAAGACCATCGACAAGGCCAGATTGAGCATGCCAAAGAAGATGCCGCGATAGCGCACAACGAAAGAGCCCACAACAGCACCCAGCAAGGCACCGAAGCCCGCGCCTATCATAAGCAGCACAGCGCTATCCAGATGCGTCCATTTGCGCGCCGCAAACGCCACCGCATAGCCCCCGGCACAGACAAACAGTGCATGACCAAAAGAGATCTGGCCTGAAATAATGAGGAGAGAAATACCGAGCGCGGCAATACCAAAGGCCGTACCCAGTATCAGCGGCGTCTTCATCCATGGCAGCGCCAGTGGCAACAGCAAAGCTAGCAATGCCAGCACGACGACAACGATTTTTTCGCGCGTCATTACACTCTCCTCGCCTGAGCCACAGAGAACAGACCCTGAGGACGGAACAGCAAGACCAGCACCATAATCAGGAACGGTACCAGCACTTCGATTTCAGGAAAGATATAGACAGAGAAAGAACGCGCCAGTCCGATCAGAATAGCCGCCACCAGCGCACCTTCAATCTGGCCCAGACCGGCAGTCGCCACCACCGCAAAGGACAGCACAATCATTTCACCACCAATGCCCGGCACCCAGGACACGGTCGGTGACGCGAGTGCACCTGCCAGCGCACCCAGCATAGAGCCGACCACAAAGGTCAGCAGCGATATACGGCGCACATTGATGCCGAGTGCCGTTGATACTTCACGATTATGCGAGACCGCTACGATCTGCCTGCCCACGGAACTGAATTTCAGGAAGCTGCGCAGCGCAATGAACACAGCGATCGCCACACCCGGCAACAGCATCAGCTGATAGCGGGTATAGGTAATACCCAGCACTTCGGTGGTGCCCAGATAATTCACTATGTCGGAGACAAAATAAGGCTGTGTTCCCCACACCATGCGCTGCAGATCTTCAAAGATCATGAAGGCAGAGAAAGTCACCAGCAGTTGCAGCACCGGGTCCTTACTGTAGATGCGCTGCATCAGCGATGTTTCCATCAGCGCGCCAAAGACGCAGCCAACAATAACGGCTGATACAGGCAATATCAACAAAGACCATGCCGGAGAGGCGCCCATGGAAGTCGCCCATAATCCCAGACTGGCTGCCATATAGCCGCCCAGCGCGTAGAAACTGCCATGAGCCATGTTGATGATGTTCATGACGCCAAACACCAAAGTCATGCCGAGCGCGACGAGAAAAAGTAAGGCGGCATAGGACAATCCGTCCAGCACCGCCAGTATGTAAATGTCCTGCGTCATGTGCTACTTTCTGCGGGTTTTTATACTGACAGAGCGCACACGACTTGCGAACGATGCAAGCGGTGCGCCCTCTTCAGAGTCTGCTTAGTTGTATTGCTTGAAGCGCGGATTGTTGATCAGATCAGGCTTGATCGTCTTGACCCAATCCGGTGATTTCTGACCCACAGGTGTCGTGATCAGATCAGCCGGATAGACCACAATCTTTTCCAATGTAGGGAAATTGTAGGCTGGCAGCTTGCGTGTGATGCCTAGCAGTTGATCTTCCAGACCCTGACCATCTTCGCGAATCTTCACGCTATTCGTCAGGCCACGGAATTCCAGACCACGCATGGCATCAGCCACTTGCTCGGTGCTGGGCCATTTGCCTTTGTTGGCCTTAATGGCTTTTTGATGTCCAGCCACCATACCGTCCAGCGCCTGAACCATGTGGTACACCGAGTAGATAGGATAAGCGCCGGTCTTTTCCTTAAACTTCTTGACGAAGTTATTCAGCTTGGCATTGTTCAGATTTTGCGGATGCAAGAAATAATGGTCACCGCGCGCTCCTACAATTACACCATCCGGCAAAGCCGTGCCCAGACGCTCGAGTGAGCTTTCTGCCAGTGGCAGCACAAACAGCGAAGATTTGAACAGTCCACGCTGTGAAGCCTGACGCACAAAGGTGTCCAGATCACCGCCCCAGGCCGTCGAGAGGATCACTTCAGGATGCAGCGCCTGCAGGCGGCTAATCTCGGTTGAGTAATCTGTTGCACCGAATTTAGGGAACAACTCTGCAACGATCTTCACATCCGGCTTCATCGCCAAAAGCGTATTGCGGAACAGCTCCCATGAATCACGGCCCCAGGCATAGTCCTGATTCATGACGGCGATCGATTTGATGTCAGGGCGCGTTTTGAGCAGATACAGCACCGATGCCACCATCTCCGTTGTGGCATTGGCCTGAGTACGAACCACGTATTGATAACGTCGGTCTTCCAGCACTTTCTCAGTGCCGCAATCCCACATGATATTCAGAACCTTTAAGTCCTCAGCTACTGGCGCAATGATGTTGCAGTTACCGCTGGAGATGGCTGACAACATGACTTTGGTATCGCCCTCT
>CAIQLE010000356.1 GCA_903872555.1 uncultured bacterium | reverse complement strand
GTCGAGGCAGAAGAGGATTTCCCGCGCGATGTCGCTGAGTTGCAGCGCCTGTTGGCGCCGGTTGTGCCGGGGCAGCGCGTGATGGCCATGCCCGGTGCGGGTACGAATGTGCCTATTTGGTTACTGGGCTCCAGTTTGTTTTCTGCCAGACTCGCGGCTGCACGTGGCCTGCCGTATGCCTTTGCATCGCATTTCGCGCCGCGTTCCTTAATGCAGGCCATTGCGCTCTACCGTCAGGAATTTCAGCCTTCAGAAACGCTGCGCGAACCCTATGTGGCCCTAGGCGTTCCTGTGATTGCAGCACCAACGGATGAGGAAGCAGACTATCTTGCCAGCAGCACCTATCAGCGTGTGCTGGGCATACTGACGGGCGATCGCCGCCGCCTGATGCCACCGGTGGCAGGCTATATGGAAGGACTTGATACGCAAGCGCGCGCTGCGATTGCTGATTTCCTTGGTGCTGCTGTGATCGGCAGCCCGGAAACCGTCAGCGCAGGCTTTGCCCGTCTGTCTGAGTTGACAGCGGCGGATGAGTTCTTGATGGTGTCCGACGTATATGACCCCGCACTGCGCTTGCGGTCTATGGAAATCGCAGCGCGGGTGATCACAACAATGAGCTACGAGCCAGCCTGAACCTAGGCTGCAGCCAGTCTCCACAAAGAAGTCACTTCGGCCTGACGCGCTGCATACAGCGGATCGGTCGCATCGCTTGCCTTGGCATGGGTGGCTTTGGTCTCCAGCCGTCCCAGGACCTTGAGACCGCCAGCGTCTATCGCTTCCAATAGTTCCGCGCGGCTGCGCAGGCCAAGATGCTCTGCCAGATCCGACAAGATCAGCCAGCCTTCGCCACCCGGCGCGAGATGAGCCGCCAGCCCTGACAAAAATCCTTTCAGCATGCGGCTTTCAGGATCATAGATGGCATGTTCAATCGGTGAGCTAGGACGTGCCGGCACCCACGGTGGATTACACACGATGAGAGGAGCCTGACCCGGTGGGAACAGATCGGTCTCCAGCAGATCGACCTGATCACTGAGGTAGAGACGATTCAGATTGTCACGCGCGCAGGAGAGCGCGCGCGCATCTTGTTCGGTGGCGATTACTTGCTTCAGGCCGCGTTTCATCAGCACCGCCGCTAGCACGCCCGTACCCGTACCAATATCAAACGCCAGTGATTTTTTTGACAAAGCGGGGGGCAGGGGAGCGTCAGCCACCAGCGCTACATATTCGCCGCGCACAGGAGCAAACACACCGTAATGAGGATGAATGTGGAGTTCTATGCCAGATTCTCCGGTGTTGATGGACACCCCTTTTTTGCGCCACTCATGCGCGCTGATCAAGCCCAGCAGTTCGCGCAGGGAGATCACGAAACCTTCCTCACCCGCCTTGCCATAGACTTCATTGCAGGCCTGACTGACGTCGGGTGCGCGGCGCAGGGGAATGCTGTAGTCCGCATTGAAGGGAATCAGCAGCATGTCCAGTGTACGTGCGCGTTGTGACTGCGCCAGCCGGTGCAGGTGGAAGGCTTCCGGCATGGGCTTGGGTTGGATGGCGGCCCGTGCTGATTTTTTAGAAGGACGATCGGCACGGCGCGCTAGGGCCTGTAAGAGCTGACGGGCATTCTGAAAATCACCGCGCCAAAGCATGGCCGTGCCTGCGCAGGCATAACGATAGGCTGTGTCTGCCGTCAGCTGATCATCCGCAAAGATGACGCGTTTCGGTGCGGATGAATTTTTTTCAGAGTGCC
The DNA here is from genome assembly GCA_903872555.1 of uncultured bacterium. Classification (GTDB taxonomy): domain Bacteria; phylum Pseudomonadota; class Gammaproteobacteria; order Burkholderiales; family Burkholderiaceae_D; genus Pernthalerella. The sequence goes on along the minus strand of CAIQLE010000356.1, from coordinate 638 downwards.
AGCGTGCGCTGCATGCTTGTTCGTTCTCAGTCCAGTGCAGGGTGTTGGCATCAGCCAGCTGGTCTGTGGTGCTAGGGGTGTTCGTATTCATGGCCTGTTCATTCGGTTGTGCTGATCTGGGTTTGATGCTGATCAAGGTGCCGCATCATCCCACGAGTTCAATAAGGGCGTTACACTGGTTGGGCATGCTTCTTTCAGGAATCTGATGCCTGAACAGAAGCTAGCAAGGATCTATTTTTATTCTCTCTATTCTCATCACAGGGTGTTCATCATGACCAAAGAAAAAACGACAAAAAAAGAAGCCAAGAAAGAACCTGCAAAATCACCTAAGGAAAAAAAAGAAGCGAAGAAACAAAAAAAGGAAGCGATGAAACGTCAGTAATTCAGAGCTAAGACCGAACTAAGCACTTTTATGCTGGCTAGTCCTTAGTTTCTGAAAGTTCGTTTCCCTGTCATTTCTTTGGCGGGCGTGCGCTTCGTTTCGGTGGAACGTGAGCGCGGGATTTGTTTTTTTGCTCAAAGACAGTCTTGGCGTCTTGCTCGGCACGTTCCTGCGTGCGCATGTCCGGTTCATCGTCGTGCAGGTTGAAAAAATCTGCAGCTTGTGCCCGCATCACGATTTTGATCGCGTCTTCGTC
>CAIQLE010000355.1 GCA_903872555.1 uncultured bacterium | reverse complement strand
TGCTTTGTAGCGTTTTCAGCCTCTTGCTGTCAGGATGCGCCACACGTATCCGCAGTGAAGTGACGGCATTTCACCAGTGGCCAGCCCACACTGTCGGCCAGTCTTTTGTATTTGCTAATGCGGATGCGCAAAATCTTGAACGCCAGGCTTATGAAAATCTGGTGCGTCTGCAACTGCTGCAACTCGGTCTGCATGAAGCGGCCGCTGGTGCATCTGCCCAACTGTCTGTCAGCATGGATTACAGCATTCAGGGCCGCGATATGCGCGTGGTCGAAACGGTGCTGGTGGATTCCTGGTACGGCACGCCTTGGTATGGTCCGGGTTATTACAGTCCTTACTGGGGCAGTCCGGGCTTTGGTCATCCGTTTTACGGACCGATGTGGCCCAGCATGCCCGTGGCACGCGAAGTGGAGCGACGCTACAGAGTGTTTTACCGCGAATTAAAACTGAAGATCAGCGACATCGGCAACCAACAGCCGCTGTACGACGTGACAGTCAGGAGCGAGGGAAGTGAAGGCAATCTGACGCGGCTCATGCCTTATCTGGTGCAAAGTGCGTTCACGGACTTCCCCGGCAAGAGCGGGGTTCCGCATACGATAGAACTCAAAATGCAGCCCTGAAGTACGGGGCTGATAAAAATCACCATACCGCCAAGAACTGCGGACACTATGGATACACCAGCTACTGAAAAACAAACTGGTTTATCAGGTAAAGCGCGTCACATATTCCACCGACACCCAAGTCACCAAACCCATCAGGATGACGGCCAGCGCCAGCACGATCAGCAGCTTGCCGAATTGCGGCCCGCCCTCCGTACCGGCGGGCTGCTCTTCGGGATGCTGCATGGGATTATCTTGATCGTGTGGCTCTGTCATGTTCTACCCTTTAAGGCACCAATATGGTGGAGCCAGTGGTCTTGCGCGACTCCAGATCAATGTGCGCCTGCTTTGCATCTTTCAGTGGATAACGCTGATTGATCTCAATCTTGATCTTGCCGCTTTCAACCATCTCGAACAGTTCTGCAGCCATAGCCTCAAGATCTTCGCGCTTGGCTGCGTAGCTGAACAAGGACGGACGCGTCACGAACAAAGAGCCGCGTGAAGCCAGTTCATTCATTGAAAACGGTGGTACCGGACCGGATGCAGAGCCAAAGCTGACCATCATACCCAGAGGCGACAGGCAATCGAGCGAACCGATGAAAGTATCATTGCCTATGGAGTCATAAACCACGGGCACACCTTTACCACCGGTCAGTTCCTTGACGCGCTCAACAAAATTTTCTTTGTTGTAGTTGATAACGTGGGTGCAGCCATGCGCCTTGGCCAGCTCACCTTTTTCATCCGAACCCACTGTGCCTATCATGGTCACGCCGAGTGCGCGCGCCCACTGGCAGGCGATCAGGCCGACACCGCCTGCGGCTGCGTGGAAGAGTATAGTTTCACCACCCTTCAGAGGGAAGGTGCGTCTAAACAGATACTGGACTGTCAGACCTTGCAGCATCATTGCTGCGCCGGTTTCAAAGCTGATGGAATCAGGCAGCTTGACCAGACCTTCTGCAGGCATCACACGGGCTTCGGCATAGGCACCTGGTGGACGGGTAGCATAGGCAACGCGGTCACCTGGCTTGACGTGGGTCACGCCCGAACCTACGGCTTCGATCACGCCCGCACCTTCCATGCCCAGCCCTGCTGGCAGCGGCAAGGGATACAAGCCCGTGCGGAAATACACATCGATATAGTTCAGTCCAATTGCATGCTGACGTACACGCGCTTCGCCTGCACCCGGCTCACCGACTTCAACATCAACATATTCCATTACCTCGGGACCGCCATTGCTGAAACAACGAATTGCTTTTGTCATGATCAACCTGCCTGAAGATGTCTAAAAAAAGAAAGCATGATAACGCCAAACGATCTGACCGACTAAGAACCAGAGCCGAACCTAAAGCAAACCTAAGTCGAACCTAAGTCGAACCTAAGACTTCAAGCCGCCCTTACAAAGTGCCGGGATACGCCCCGCCATCCAGCAAAATATTCTGACCCGTCATATAACCTGCATGGGCGCTGCACAAAAAAGTACAAAAGGCGCCGAATTCTGCGGGGTTGCCGAAACGGCGCGCAGGATTTTGCTTTCTGCGTTCATCCACAAACACTTCAACCGACTGACCCGCCGCCAGTGCCGGTGCCGTCAGCGTAGACCAGAGTCGTTCGGTATCAAACGGCCCCGGCAAAAGATTATTGATGGTGACGTTTTTTTCCACCGTCTTACGCGCGATGCCCGCCACAAAACCTGTCAACCCTGCACGCGCACCATTCGACAGACCCAGCGCATCGATCGGTGCCTTGACGGTACTCGAAGTGATGTTGATGATGCGCCCGAAACCGCGTGCCATCATGCCATCCACCGTGGCCTTGATAAGCTCAATCGGGGTCAGCATATTGGCGTCCAGCGCGGCTATCCACTGCTCACGCTCCCATTGCCGAAAATCGCCGGGGGGCGGACCGCCGGCATTCGTCACCAGAATGTCCGGATTCGGACAGGCCGCCAGCGCCAGCGCACGTCCTGCGGGTGTGGTGATATCAGCTGCAACTGTCTTGATCTGCACCTGTGGACCGACTGATGCGCGCAAAGCTGCCGCAGTCGCTTCCAGTACCTCGGCGGTGCGCGCCACCAGCGTCACATGCACACCTTCTCTGGCCAATGCTTCGGCACAGCCGCGTCCCAGACCCTTACTGGCACCACATACCAGCGCTGTTTTACCTGCGATACCTAAATCCATGAGATCTCCTTATGTTTTTTTTCTGGATAATAAATAAATCCCTGCCAACACCAAGACTGTACCCAGCAACTGTATGCCCGTGATGGGCTCATTCAAAAGCCAGGCTGCCATAAACAAGGTCGACACCGGCCCTATCATGCCTGCCAGCGAAGCCGTCGGCGCACCGATGCGCGCTATCGCCATCATGGTGATAAACACTGGCAGCACAGTACAAAACACAGCATTCAATAAAGACAGTCCATACACTTCACTTGATTGCAGCAATAAGGCAGGAGAACGCAACAACAGAAACTGCCCTATCGAAGCTGCTGCTGAAATACACATCACATACGATACCAGCCGCATCGTGCCGACTCGCTGGACTAACTCGCCCGAGAACAGCAAATACATGCCATAAAATACAGCGCTGGCCAGTACGAAGGCACCGCCAACCAAGACATTCGCACCACCACTGCGGGCATCATGAATAAATACCAGCACGGTGCCGCCATAGCAAATAGCGAGTGCCGCCCACTCAATCAGCGTGACGCGTTTTTTTAATAAAAACACAGACATCAGCAAGACGAAAGAAGGCGTCAGAAAAAGAATCAGCCTTTCCAGACCGGCTGAAATGTATCGTAGCCCCAGAAAATCCAGATAACTCGACAAGTAATAGCCCAGCAAACCCAGCAATATCAGGCGGCCACGGTCACTGTTGGCTAAGGGTGGCTGTGTGCGCATCTGTATCAGGGCAATGGCAGCAAATACCGGCAGCGAGAACAGCATGCGAAAAGCCAGTACCGTCATGGCATCTACCTGATGGCGATACAAGAGCTTGACGACAATCGCCTTGGCAGAAAACAGCACCGAACCCGTGAGCGCCATCAGCAGCCCGACCAGAAAAAGGCGGCGTGCAGTAATGGCATGGCTATCGGGACTAAGACTGGCAGACATGAAGACGATAAGCTTGGCAGAGCATGGATGGGCGTCGATTGTAATCCCTGCCTCAGTCAGCCTGCTTCGTGATTCCTGAACCCGCCTTCAGACGCAATTCAGCCCGCTTTTCGCAGGGGGCGGTATGGTAAAATCCTTCCCCTGTTCAACCGCCGGCATCGGGGTCTTTTCCCCTCTCAAGTGCTTGATTTATCAACAATCTTGCACAGGTCGCCAGGCATACAAACCAATCCGGAAAGATCGCAGAACATGGCAGGACATAGCAAATGGGCCAATATCAAGCACAAAAAGGCCGCGACTGACGCCAAGCGCGGCAAGATCTGGACCCGGCTCATCAAAGAAATTACGGTCGGCGCCCGCATGGGTGGCGGCGATCTCGCCAGCAATCCTCGTCTGCGCCTCGCCGTAGAAAAGGCCGCCGACGCAAATATGCCCAAGGATAACGTCGCACGCGCCATACAGCGCGGAACGGGCGGTCTGGAAGGTGCCAACTATGAAGATATTCGCTACGAAGGCTATGGCATCAATGGTGCCGCCATCATCGTTGACTGCATGACAGACAACCGTGTGCGTACCGTCGCTGAAGTGCGTCATGCCTTCTCTAAATTCGGCGGCAACATGGGCACAGAAGGCTCGGTCGCGTTTTTGTTCAAGCATTGCGGGCAGCTGATGTTTGCACCGGGCACGAATGAAGATGCGCTGATGGAAGCCGCACTCGAAGCAGGTGCCGAAGATATTATTTCCGATGACGAAGGCGGCTTTGAAGTGGTGTGTGACCCCTACGCATTCTCCGGTATACGCGAAGCGCTGGAAAAAGCGGGCTTCAAAGCAGATCTGGCTGAAGTCACCATGAAACCATCGACCGCAACTGAATTCTCTGGCGACGATGCTATCAAAATGCAAAAGCTGCTGGATGCGCTGGAAAATCTCGACGACGTGCAAGAGGTCTATACCAACGCCGTCATTGATGAATAAATATCACTGCGTGCCGTTTTGTGACGGCCGCGCGTTTCAACATTTCATTTAGTCTTATCCATGAAAATTCTCGTCGTAGGCTCGGGTGGCCGTGAACATGCGCTGGCATGGAAGCTGGCGCAATCTAATCGTATACAAATGGTGCTGGTTGCCCCGGGTAATGGCGGAACAGCGCTGGATCCGCGTCTGCAAAATCTGGATATCACCGATCCGGAACAGCTGGCTGATTACGCCCATAAAGAACAGATCGCACTCACCGTGGTGGGACCGGAAGCGCCTTTGGCTGCCGGCATTGTGGATATTTTCCGTGAACGTGGCCTGAAAATTTTTGGCCCTACCCGCAGAGCAGCGCAACTGGAAAGCTCGAAAGATTTTGCCAAGGCTTTCATGGAACGCCATGGCATACCCACAGCACGCTATCAAACTTTTTCAGACGCAGCCGCCGCCCACAGCTACATCGATGAGCAAGGTGCACCGATCGTCGTCAAGGCCGATGGACTGGCTGCAGGCAAAGGCGTGGTAGTTGCCATGACACTGGAAGAAGCGCATGGTGCGATCGACATGATGTTGTCAGACAATCGCTTTGGCGATGCCGGTGCGCGTGTCGTTGTTGAAGAATTTCTCGATGGCGAAGAAGCCAGCTTCATCGTCATGGTCGATGGTAAAAACATTTTGCCGCTGGCGACCAGCCAGGACCATAAACGTCTGATGGACCATGATCAGGGCCCCAACACCGGCGGCATGGGCGCTTATTCACCTGCACCTATCGTCACACCGCAACTGCATGCACGCGTGATGCGCGAAATCATACAGCCCACCATTCAGGGCATGGCCAAAGATGGCATACCTTATACCGGCTTCCTGTACGCAGGACTGATGATCGACGCAGAAGGCAATCCCAAGACGCTGGAATTCAATTGCCGCATGGGCGATCCTGAAACCCAGCCCATCATGGCGCGCCTGAAAACGGATCTGGTGAGCGTGATGGAACATGCCGTCAACAACACCATGAACGAGATCGAACTCGAATGGGACAGACGCACCGCACTGGGCGTGGTCATGGCCGCTGGTGGTTATCCGGACGATCCTAAAAAAGGGGCTGTGATTACCGGCATTCCGGCTGAGAATGAAGACAGCATGACCTTCCATGCCGGCAGCGTGCTGGAGCAGGATGAACTCAAAGTTTCGGGTGGTCGCGTGCTGTGTGTCGTAGGACTAGGTGACAGTGTGCGTGTCGCACAAAAGCATGCTTACGATGCGGTCGATCAGATCAGCTTTGATGGCATGCAGTTCCGGCGTGATATTGGCTGGCGCGCATTAAAGCGTTAATTGCTGAATATTTTTAGCCAACTGCTTCACACCTTGCTCTATCCGCTCAGGCGGCACAGTAACAAACGATAAACGCAGTGTATTTGATGGGGCATCATGCGAATAAAATGATGCCCCGGGCACAAATGCAACTCTGGTATCCGACTGTGTATCAATCGAATTTTTCAGTAACTGATGGCTGTCACACCCATCAGGCAACTGCATCCAGATGAACATGCCGCCATCAGGCTTGTTCCAGACGACACCCTGCGGCATGTAGCGTGCAAGTGATTCAAGCATCGCATCGCGGCGGCTTATATAAAGTCTGCAAATGGATGCAACCTGCTCTTCAATCATGCCGGAACGGATCACCTCATAGACCAGCCTCTGATCAAAGCTGGAGGTGTGTAAATCTGCTGCTTGCTTAATTTGAACCAACTTATCGATCAGCCAGGGTGAGGCGACAACATAACCAACACGCAAACCCGGCGCTAAAATTTTAGAAAAAGATCCCAAATAAGCGACGCCATCGGGATTCAAGGATTGCAAACTCGGCAGTTGTCGACCACTGTAACGCAGCTGTTGATAAGGATCATCTTCGACAATGAGGACACCTGCATCCTTCATTAGTTTTGAAAAACTAAGCCTGCGATCAAGAGGTATAGAGCGGCCTGTAGGATTCTGAAAATTTGGCATGACATAGGCAAATCTCGCCTTACTCAGATGATCATCATTGATTTCATCAGGGACGAGACTAGTTACATCACATGGCATCTCAGAAAATTCAGGTTCAAATAAAGAAAATGCCTGCAAAGCGCCCAGATAACTGGGAGACTCGAGCAAAACCTTGTCACCCGAATCAATAAAAGCTTTGGCTAATAAATCAAGAGCTTGCTGAGAACCTGTTGTAATCAACACCCAATCTGAACTCACTGAATGTCTCTCTGCAATCCAAGTACGAAAAGGAAAAAATCCTTCAGTTAATGAATATTGCAAAGCTGAGTGAGTATCTTTAGCAAAGATAGCTGAACAAGCATTTTTGATAATTTCGATCGGAAAAGTTTCAGGGGCAGGAATACCGCCAGCAAAAGAGATGACCTCCTCCGAAGCCGTAATCTTCAAAATTTCCCGTATGGCTGAAGAACTTAATTGCCTGGCTCGTTTTGAAAAATTAGTCATCGAAGAAACGCAAAATTTTAAAAAATGCAAAACGCTGATGCGCGCTTGGGTATCAATCGTATTTATTATTTAAAGCGATAAAAGATATTTGCATCACTTAGCATCTGTCCGGCAATGTTTCAGATTCAGCCCTCGCGTAATTTTTGATTTCACATTTGCCAAATTTTTGAGCACGCTTGTTACACATTGCTCCTGCCATGATGTTTGGAATGTAATCCAGCGAATCAATAAAAGTTAATTATTTTGAATTATTTTTAATTTTTGTAAGATCCATGCAACGAACTGCATGATTTAAAAAATACTGTTTTTCTTGGTCGAATTTAGCGATCCCAAATCCCGGCTTTTCCTTTCCGATAATTGGTCGCCGGCATTGCCCGCTTTTAAGAGGGGCAAGTGGCTAGTGCGGTACAATCTGGCTTAAATTTTTGACTCTTACCCGTGAATTCCAACCCCAACCCATCCGCAGTCAAGGACTATCTTCTGTCCCTGCAAGAACGCATCGTCTCTGCAGTTGAGGCCATCGACGGCCAGCCCTTCATTAAAGACAGCTGGGAACGCCCGGAAGGCGGTGGCGGTATTTCACGTCTGATCGAAGAAGGCCATGTGCTGGAACGCGGCGGCGTCGGTTTTTCTCATGTGAAGGGTAATAAATTACCGCCCTCTGCCGCAGCGAACCGTCCAGAAGTCGCGGGTCAGCCATGGGAAGCCATGGGCGTGTCGCTGGTCTTTCATCCGCGTAATCCCTATGCGCCTACCGTGCATATGAACGTGCGGTTTTTCACCACGACGGGTGAAGACAATCAGGCTGTCTGGTGGTTTGGCGGCGGCATGGACCTGACGCCCTATTACGGCTTTGAAGAAGATGCGCAGCATTTTCATCAGACCTGCAAAAATGCACTGACACCTTTTGGTGAAGATCTGCATCCCCACTTCAAGCAATGGTGCGATGAGTATTTTTATCTCAAGCATCGCAAAGAGGCACGCGGTGTAGGCGGGATTTTTTTCGATGACTATCATGCGGCCGGCTTTGAACAAAGCTTCGCCATGACAAAAAGCGTAGGCGATAGTTTCATCCATGCTTATCTGCCGATACTGCAGCGGCGCATGGATACACCTTATGGCGAGCGCGAGCGTGATTTCCAGGCTTACCGCCGTGGCCGTTATGTGGAATTCAATCTGGTGTTTGACCGTGGCACCTTGTTTGGCCTGCAATCAGGTGGTCGGACAGAATCCATACTGATGTCTTTGCCGCCTGTCGTTAAATGGCGCTATGACTGGCAACCAGAGGCCGGCAGCCCTGAGGCTAAGCTGTACACGGATTTCCTGCCCCATCGTGACTGGCTGGCTGCGTGAGTGAACGCTGTATCCTGCTGCTGGGAGGAAGTTTTGACCCGGTACACACAGGACATGTGGGACTGGCGCGCTATGCTTGCACCTTGCTTCATCCCGATGTCTTGCATCTGATCCCTGCAGGTCAGCCCTGGCAGAAACCTGCATTACAGACAGCTGCTGAACACCGCGTGGCCATGCTGAAGCTGGCATTTGCCGACTGGTCTGTTCCGTTAGAGATTGATGAACAGGAAGTTCTTCGTGAAGGAC